>JAGQYU010000309.1 GCA_020435885.1 Flavobacteriaceae bacterium | reverse complement strand
CCTTTATTCTTCCCTTCCAAAGAGGTTTGTTATTATAATCAAACTTTTTATAGAAAAGTATTTAGAGAATATCATTACGCTTACAAATAAATTATATAAATAATAATACTTTTGTATTTACTAACTGTTAGTACATGCTGTTTAGAAATATTATAATTCTTTGCTTCTTTATATTTGCATCGATAATGTTATCTGCTCAAAAAGATGCAAATTCAACAGACACTATTTTAATTCAAAAAGCTCAATCCTTATACCAATTAGGAGTTCACTATTCAGAAAAAGGGGATTTAAAAAAGTCAGAGAAATATTTTGATTCACTTTACATATTTGCTAAAGACAATGAACTAATTGATTATGAATTATTTGGTTTAATGAATAAAGGAATTTTTCTTAAAAAAAGAGGGGAATTTGAAGAAGCCTTAAAAAAATATCATATAGTTTTAGAAAAAGTAGAAAAATTACCCAAAACAGTTACTAATGAGCGTACCCAGATTATGACTATGCAAAATATAGGAAGTATTTATGGGGAAATAGGAATGTATGATAAAGCGATTGATATTTTAAAAAATGCTCTTGAATTAACTGAAAAACAAGAAAATAATGGCTTTGTTCTTGGAGCTATTATGTCTAACATTGCCAACAATTATTCCAGTTTAGAAAACTATGACCTTGCTATAGATTATCATAAACGCGTATATGAATTGGCCAAAAAAATAAATCATGAATTCTTAATGGTACATTCACTTGCATCAATTAGTGAAAACTATGCAAGCAAAAAAGATTTTAAAAATGCCTTATTCTATGCAAAGAAAGCACAAGAAAAAAATAAAAATCTAAAAACTACTTGGCATGAAGAAGATTGGGTACAAATGCATATAGGTATTGCTTTTAAAGGGTTACAACAGCTAGACTCTGCAAAAATTCATTTATTAAAAGCAAAAGATGTTGCTATTAAAAAGGAAAATACTGAAGTAGAAATGTATGCTGAAAAAAATTTAGCTGAAATATATGAGCTAGAAAATGACTTTAAAAATGCTCAAGCTTCTCAGAAACGTTATACCACCTTAAAAACAGCATCATTGAACGCTCAAAGATCTGCTGCTATTCTTGCAACTGAAAAAGACAATGAAACAACAATACAACAAGAGATCAATAAACGCAACAAAAAAGCATACTTTATTTTTAGTATAGGAGGTATAGTTATGCTTATTTTAAGTTTTTTATTACTTCTCAATCATCGAAAGAGAAAGAAAATTGAACTTCAAAATAAGCAATTAAGAGCTGACTACAACTGGATAGAAAATCAGTTAATGTCTTTAAAAGACAGTATGGAAATGCTTTCTAAAGAAAAAAAGAATACTGAAAGTATTGATAAGTATCAAAAATCATCTTTAAGTGAATCTGATAGAGAAAAATATATGAATAAGATTCTTGAGTATATGGATTCTGAGAAACCTTATTTAAACCCCAACTTATCACAAAATGAATTTGCCGCAAGTTTACTGATAAGTCCGCATCACCTTTCAGAAGTTTTAGCACTATCATTCGAGAAAAACTTCAATAATTTTATAAACATTTATAGAGTAAATAAAGCGCAGGAATTGTTAAAAAACCCAGACTATAATAATTATAAAATTGAAGCAATAGCATACGATTCTGGTTTTAATAGTAAGACTTCTTTTAATCGTGTTTTTAAAGACATTACCGGTAAAACACCTTCATCATATCGCAATTAAGATTTGTAACTACTTCCTAAATCATGTACCATATAAGAGAATGGTACTTCATTAACATAACATTTTTCTAAGTTTAGCGTTAAATTCCATGCTTTTGGTATGTTTTTAACAAGCCTTGATCTTAAAGTTAAAGCTATTAAAAAAAGGTCAATTGAATATAAATAATCAACCTTAGAGATTCAACTATGCAAGCATCAATATTATACATTCAAAAATCAATAGTTTTTTATATGCTATTATTTGTAACAGGATATGTATTTTCTCAGACTACACCTGTTCCTGATAGCAATTTTGAAAACTTTTTAATTACCCAAGGTATTGATACTAATGGTGCTAATGGAAATATTTTAAATACTGATGCTCAAACTGTTACAACTTTAAATATTACAGTAAATACCATTACAGATTTTAGTGGATTAGAAGCCTTTACAAATTTAATTACTTTAAATCTGGATACAAATCAATTTGCTACGTTGCCTCTAAGCACTCTTACTGTTTTAGAAGAACTTTATTTTGATGATAATAATACACTAACTTCTCTAGATCTTTCCAATAATACTAATTTAAAGATATTAGATATTAGAGGGCCAGGTACTGGTTCAACACAAACAATAACTGATATTGATCTTTCCAACAATGTACTTTTAGAACATATTCATATATATGATTTTAGAAATTTGGTTAATGTTACTTTCCCTAATACTAATACTGTTACGTATTTATACATGCTATTATTTGCGCCAATAAATGTTGATTTTTCTGGATATGATAACCTTGAAACAATTTTTTTAAGTACCAACTTTAATAACACTCTACCAATCAATGCCATTTTGCCTAGTAATCAAAATGCATTAAAATCTGCATCTTTTCAAGGCGGTAATATAACAACAGTTAATGTGTCGAATTACCTTGCCTTGGAATATCTTTCCTTGCAAAGTTGTAATACTGAAACCATAAATCTACCAATAACCAATACCTTAACTAAAATTCGTATTTCAAATCATAGAATTGAAACTATTTCTTTTGAAAATGCTGCAATGTTAGAAGATTTAGATATAAGCTATAAAAGTTCAGCCGGCCCTTTAAACTTAGATGTTACCAATAATACAAAAATAAAAAAATTAAGAGCAGTTAGTAATGAAATGGTTAATTTAGATGTTACGCAAAATTCTGTTTTAGAAGATCTTAACTTTAGCAATAATCAAATTCCTGGGATTAACCTTTCTCAAAATAGTTTATTAAGTAACCTTAATGGTAGTAATAATGTATTGTCTTCGTTAGATCTTACTCACAATCCATTACTTAAAACTGCTTATTTGCAAAAGAATTTATTACCCAATCTGGATGTAACCCAAAATCCTGTATTAGCAACCTTACATATTGGCGAAAATCTTTTTACCGGTACAGGTTTGGATCTAACTCAAAATCCTGAGTTAAGTTATTTAAATGCTGAGAAAAACCAGATAGAATCACTTGATATAACGCAGAATTTAGAGTTAGCAACAATTATACTCAATCATAATTTATTTAGTGGCACAGCCATTTTAGATCAATTTTATGCAATTCGGTTGGGAGATGATGGATTATATTACGGAACTTTAGATGTGGCTTATAATTATCTTACAGGAAAAGTTCCCAACTTTTTTGATATGGTTCACCTTGGTGATAATAATAAATGGACAACTCGTTTCAATTTGTATATAGATAATAATGAATTTCATTTTGGCGATTTTGAGGATCAACACTTAGGTTATGTAGGCCTTCTTACAACATATGGAGGATATTTTAATAATACTCCTGTTTTTAGTGCTTATAAATATGCTCCACAGGCTAAAGTGAATGAAATTGAGAATCCGGTTAAAAATGCCGGTGAGTCTATTACTTTATTAACGGAAGTAAGAGGCAGTCAGAATCATTATAAATGGTTTAAAGATGGTGTTGAAATAGTTGACGGACCTGATAGTCCAGAATTAATATTGGATAACCTTACTGATTGTGACTCAGGAGTGTACTATTGTGAAATAACTAGTGATTTAGTTCCTTTTGAAAATTCAAATCCACCAGGCACATCAGGTAAAAACCTTCTTCTAGTAAGAAATGATATTACGTTAAGTGTCAATGTAACCAAAAGTTGTGTAAGCTTGATCAATCCGGCTAATGGCAGCACAAATATTCCTATTAATACAGGTATAGAATGGACTGACAACCCTGGTGCTTGTGGTTATAAAGTTAGTGTAGGTACTTCTTCAGGAGGAACAGATATTGTTAATAGTGAAGATGTAGGGAATGTAACATTGTATAATTTTACCAGTGATCTACCTGCAAATTCAGACATTTTTGTAACAATAACACCCTATTTTTCTGATGGAGACCTTAGTGGATGCTCTGAAGAGAGTTTTAGAACCAATGCAACTACAACATTACCAGATTGTACACTGCTAACAAATCCATTAAATGGTGACAATGATGTTGAGGTGAATACAGGTCTTGCATGGAACCCAGCTAATGCTGCTGACGGCTATCGCATAACTGCAGGCACTAGTTCAGGAGGAACTGACATATTAAATAATGTAGATGTTGGCAATGTAAGTTCATACAACCTACTTTCTGACCTTCCAGAGAATACACAAATATTTGTAACAATAAGACCTTACAATAGCATTGGTGATGCCACCGGATGTTCTGAAGAGAGCTTTACCACTGGGCAGATCATCGTTCAACCCAATTGTACAAATTTGACTATGCCTTTAGATGGAACTACCAATGTTGCTGTTTCTACTAATTTATCATGGGCAGCTGTTGCCAATGCTGACGGATATTACCTCTCTGTAGGAACAGGATTTGGGCAGACAGATATACTAAATAAAGTAGATGTAGGAAATGTTACTACTTACGATTTACCTTCAGACTTACCCATTGACACTGAGATTTACGTAAAAATTACGCCTTATAATTCACTTTACGAAGCATTAACTTGTTCTCAAGAAAGCTTTACCACAGGAAATAGTGCACCTTTAGCACCAAATTGTACTTCTCTAACAATGCCAACTAATGGTTCAACTAATGTTAGCGTTA
>JAGQYU010000308.1 GCA_020435885.1 Flavobacteriaceae bacterium | reverse complement strand
ACCAATGTTCCGCTATAATTTCCATGTCCGGGATGCACCACCATACCCGCAGGTTTATTCACCACAATAACCTCATCATCTTCATAGACAATATCAATTGGAATATTCTCTGCAACTAACAGATTTTCATGTGGCGGGTGGGCCAACACTACTCTTACTACATCACTTGGTTTTACTTTGTAATTGGCTTTTACTACAACATCATTTACCAACACATTGCCTGCTTTTATGGCCTGCTGAATCTTGTTTCGGGTAGCATTTTCAATAAAGTTCATTAAAAATTTATCAACCCGCAATGGCTCTTGACCGACAGCAGCCGTAAATTTAAAATGTTCGTAGAGGTCGTCCTGTTCGTTATCCAGATCTACTATTTCTTCAGACATGAAGTGTTATTGTTCGTTGGAAATATTCAAAGTATCTTTTGCTTTTTCAGCACCATTTCCATCACCTAAAACAAGGTCAATTCTAGAATTTTTGGCAATCAGATCACCAGGGGTTACTTCTACGCCATTAAATTTCATTTTCCTAACCACATCTTTACCAAGATCAGGTATATATTCATACTTGCCAATTCTAAACCCGATAGATTTTAAATGTGTTTCTACCTGACGTTTTGTTTTGTTCAACACATCCGGGATAGCAATTTTTCGATATCCTGACGGATTGAGTGTAATGTATATTTTTCTATTCTCCTTTACAAAATCTCCTGCTTCCGGGTTATGACTGATGACTGACTTTGGCGGATAATCCGGATTAAAACTGGCAGAATCTAGAATTTCCATTTGAAGATCGAGGTTCTTTAATGTCTTATCAACATCGTTCAAAGACATTTTAGCCAAATCTGGTACTTGTATCTTCTGATCGTGGTTTGTAGTGTAATCTAAGTACCTGTTCAACGCAAATAAACCTATAATAACGATCAATACCATAGTAATGATCGTTCTCAAAAATGATTTGCTTTTTATATAATCTATCAGTTGCATGTATCTCTAAAATTTTAGCAACTACAAACTTACATAAAAAAGCAAGTGTAACAACAATTTTTAAAATATAAACAAGTGCTAAACTTATTTTAATTTGATATTTTTGTTTGTGATCAATCAATTTATATGAAGAAAAATATTGCCATTATCATGGGAGGGTATTCCTCTGAGGTAAACATTTCACTAAAAAGTGGATCTGTTGTGTATCAGCATCTTAGTAGAGAAAAGTATATTCCATATAGGGTACACATTTTAAAAGACAAGTGGGTTTGTTTAGACGAAAATGATGCCGAATATCCTATTGATAAAAGTGATTTTTCAACAACCATTAACGAACAAAAGATAAAATTTGATTGTGTTTTTAATGCCATCCATGGCAACCCAGGTGAAAACGGCGTAATACTTGCCTATTTTCAACTGCTGGGCATCAAACATACGTCTGCTCCATTCTATCAAATGGCATTGACCTTTAATAAAAGGGATACGTTAAGCGCTGTAAAAGCCTATGGCATTAAAACAGCTACATCCATCTATCTGAACAAAGGGGACAACATAGATGAAAATGCAATTCTTCAAAAAGTGGGACTTCCATGTTTTGTAAAACCAAACAATGCGGGTTCTAGTTACGGTATTTCCAAAGTCCATAAAAAGGAAGATTTACAGACTGCGTTAGACCTTGCTTTTAAGGAAGATTCCGAAATTTTAATTGAATCTTTTCTAGATGGAACTGAAGTTTCTATTGGTGTGATTGAGTACAATGGCAGTATAAAAGTTTTACCGGCCACAGAAATTGTATCAGAGAATGATTTCTTTGATTACGAGGCAAAATATTTAGGAAAATCAAGCGAAATAACACCTGCCAGATTAACTGAAATTCAGTGGAAAAACTTAAATGCCACTGCCGAAAAAGTTTATAAAATATTGAATATGAGCGGTTTTTCCAGATCAGAATATATCTTTGTAAGTGATGAACCCTACTTTTTAGAAATGAATACCGTACCAGGGCTAACATCTGAAAGTCTATTGCCGCAACAGGCCAAAGAAGCCGGAATTACTCTGGAAGAATTATTTGGAAACGCTATTGAGCAAGCACTAAGAAAGTAAATCATGAAATACCTATTAACTAATTTGGCAAAACAACCCAAATGTTATTTAGGCATTGTATCTGACCAATAAAAAATAAAAAGAACAGATGAAACGAGCACTTTTTCCCGGGTCTTTTGATCCACTTACATTGGGTCATTATGACATCATTAAACGAGGTGTAAAACTTTTTGATGAGATCATTATTGCTATTGGCATAAATGCCGATAAAAAATATATGTTCAGCTTAGAAGAGCGCAAAAAGTTTATTGAAGAGGCTTTTAAAGATGAACCTAAAATAAAAGTAGATACTTACAGCGGTATGACCATTGATTTTTGTAAAGAAGTTGGTGCTGAGTTTATTTTAAGAGGGCTTAGAAATCCAGCCGATTTTGAGTTTGAAAAAGCTATTGCACATACTAATAGAAAATTATCGAAAATTGAAACTGTTTTTTTACTGACTGCTGCAAAAACTTCGCATATCTCCTCTTCTATTGTACGAGATGTTATTAGAAACAATGGTAATTATACCCTATTGGTTCCTGATAGTGTGAGGGTTAAATAATTATGCTTTTTTAATTACTTTTATTCTTCTTCT
>JAGQYU010000053.1 GCA_020435885.1 Flavobacteriaceae bacterium | reverse complement strand
ACATTATCAGAACCAAAATCATTGTCATTTATAGACGCTGAAAGCATCCAACCAAATTTATTATCATTTGAACGATCTCCAACTAAAAATGAACTATTCAATATTCTTTTATCAGTTATAAAGTTCAAACCAGAACCTGCTGTTGCCGACAAACGAAACCCTTGTGGTGATGTTCTTGTAATCAAATTTACTGAACCTCCAAGAGCATCAGCATCCATATCTGGTGTAACCGCTTTGTTCACCTCTATGGTTTGGATCATATCTGAAGGGATCAAGTCCATTTGGATATTTCTGTTATCTCCTTCAGCAGAAGGAATTCTGCTTCCGTTTAAAGTCACTGAGTTAAGTTGTGGAGATAAACCACGTACAATGATATTTCTGGCTTCTCCTTGATCTACCTGCATCGTTATACCCGGAATACGTTTTACGGCATCACCAATATTAGCATCAGGAAACTTACCAATTTGGTCTGTAGAAACTATATTGGTAATGTTCTGTTTGTTCTTTTGTGTGTTCAACGCTCTGGCTTGACTGCCAATACCATAGGCAACTACTTGAACTTCTTCTAACTGAGTACTTTCTGAAGTTAGTGTAACAGCTACCGAAGTAGTTCCGCTACTTTTTACTTCAATATCTTTTTTAACATCGGCATAGCCTAAATATTTTATTAAAAGAGTATAAGATCCTTCAGGAATATTAACAATAGTAAATTTTCCGTCAAAGTCAGAAACAGCCCCTTTGTTGAGTTGCTCTATAACAACAGTTGCTCCAGGAACTGTAATTCCGTTTTCATCAGTGATAATACCTTGGACATTTCCTGTCTGAGCTATTGCATTGATAGACAGCATAAAAAATAGAAAAATAGTAATGTAGTTTTTCATTTGGTTAGTTATTTAAATAATTAGCTAAATAACCGAATGAATATTACTACTACGTTAAGACCGATTTAATTGATCTTTAAAAAAAGATATCCTTAAAGTAATGATTGTAAATTATGTGTAAAGAAAAACCCCGAATTGATCGGGGTTTTATAAAATTTTTATTTTGCTTTAGGATGCACCAGTTTCATTTCATCAACTAAATGTGTGGCTCCGGCGTATTTGTCAACAATAAACAATACATACCGAAGATCAACCATAATACTGCGTACTATTTCTGCATCGAAATAAAGGTCACTCATAGTCCCTTCCCAAGTAGTATCAAAAGCTAAGCCTATTAAGTTACCTTCTCCATCAACAACAGGACTACCAGAATTACCTCCCGTCATATGATTGGTTGACAAGAAATTAACTGGCATTTTACCATTTTCGCCATATTGACCATAATTTTTAGCCTTATAAAGATCTTGTAATTTTTGTGGTACATCAAATTCGTAATCACCAGGAACATATTTTTCCATTACGCCATCCAAATAGGTTGATGTAGTATAATACACACCGTCTTTCGGTTCATAGCCTTGTACAAGACCGTAATTAGCACGTAACGTACTGTTAGCATCAGGAGGGAAACGTTTATTAGGGAACAGTTCCATCAACGCTTTCATATATACTTTTTGAACGGCATTCAATTCTAAATTTAATTGCTGATATTTTGGCTCTATAGTATTATAGAACATACTGTGTAATTCTTTCCCAAATTTATAAGCCGCATCATTATTCAGTTTTTTCATGACTTCTTCTGCTGAACCCGATAACAATTCTTTAGTCCCTTCAAAAGACGTTAATTTTGATTTAGCATAAATTTCGTTCGTTAATTTAGAAAAATCAACACCTTTCATATTTTCAGGAATGTAATCTTTCGGAGCTTTTTCGGCATAAAGACTTACCAGTTTTTCAAAAACAGGTTTATCTACAACAGCACTGTAATCCTTAAATTTTCCTTCATAACTGCCAAGAGTACCCGTTCTTCTTTGTTCAAAAGCTTGCTCTCCACCTCTGGCGAAGGCTTGTTCTAATTGATAAGCACTAAATGTGATATTTAACAATTCTACATTTCTGTATGCAACTTCAATCCAATAATCTCTTGCCAATGCAACATCATCAATTTCTTTATATAATCTTTCAAAATCAGACAGTAAGGATTTGTAACCTACCAAATCCTTTTCTGCAACTATCTTAGAAAATTCTTTTTCCAGTTCTTTTTTCTTATCGATTGCTTTTGTATGATGGATTCCTTGATTTTCGCCAATCCATTTTTTCCAGTAGTTAGCTATTGAGGCAAATTTTGAAGCGTATTTAATTTTTATAGCAGGATCTTTTCGCATAAATTCATCAACTATCTTCAGAGCGTTTTCACGAATCTCAATTTTAGCAGGGTTCAACTTATTTACTATCTGATCTACTCCAACAGCAGGCAAATATTCATTTGTTCTTCCTGGGAAACCGAAAACCAACGTAAAATCATCTTCCTCAACACCGTCTAATGAAATTGGCAGATAATGATTAGGCTTGTAAGGCACGTTATCTTTGGAGTATTCAGCTGGTCTGTTATTGGCATCTGCGTAAACTCTAAACATTGAAAAATCGCCTGTATGACGTGGCCACATCCAGTTATCTGTATCAGCACCAAATTTACCAATAGATGATGGCGGTGCACCTACCAAACGTACATCTTTAAAGGTTTCTGTAACAAATTGGAAGTATTGATTGCCATGATAAAATGCTCTGATAAACGAATCTTGCCACTCTTCTTTTTGTACTTCTTTACCAATTTTATTGATATTCTGATTGATGATTTTCATTTTTTCAGCCTCATCCATAGAATCTTCTACACCTACAAAAACAGCTTCGGTAACATCATCAATTCTTTTTATGAAAGTAACTGAAAGACTTTCATTAGGCAACTCATCAGCATACGATTTAGCCCAAAAACCATCCTTCAAATAATCATGCTCAACCGTAGAATGTGACTGGATAGACCCATATCCACAGTGGTGATTTGTCAATAATAATCCGTTTGGTGAAATGATTTCTGAAGTACAACCTCCGCCAAAATGTGCAATAGCATCTTTTAAGCTCGAGTTGTTTACATCATAAATGTCTTTTGCAGACATTTTACTTCCTAGTAATTGCATCTCTTTTTCATTCACACCTTCTAATAGTGAAGGTATCCACATACCGCCTTGTATTTGTCTAATCTCCTGTAAGGTCAGTTTTTCAGGTTGTGGTGGCGGAGGTGGCGCAATTGCCTGCTGGGAAGTTTCCTGTACCGTTTTACAGGAAACCAGTAAAAAAATGACTAAAAAATATTTTAAATATCTCATTTTAATATAGTTAAGTTACAAATATAGTATTAAATTCTACTTTTTAGGATGCACCAAATGCATCTCTTCTATCAATCTGTTGGCACCTGCATATTTATCAATAATAAATAGCACATAGCGAAGATCTACCATAATGTTTCTACAAATTTCAGGATCATAATTATAATCACTCATGGTTCCTTCCCAAACGCGGTCAAAGTTTAACCCTATCAAATTTCCGTTTGCATCAATGGCTGGGCTTCCTGAATTTCCTCCTGTTGTATGGTTAGTACCCAAAAAGCAAATAGGTAGCTTACCATTGGCATCAGCATATTGGCCATAATCTTTAGCTTTATATAGGTCTTGTAATTTTTGAGGTACATCAAATTCATAATCACCGGGAACATATTTTTCCATAACACCATCTAAATACGTTACAGGTTTATAATACATGCCATCTTTAGGTTTGTATCCTTTTACCTTTCCGTACGTTACACGCAGTGTGCTGTTTGCATCAGGGAAATAACGTTGATCCGGCACTACTTCCATAAGTGCTTTCATATATTTTTTCTGAACAGCATTGATCTCTGTATTGATACGTTGAAATTCGGGTTCTAACTTTGTATAAAACTCTTCAATAAAAGGTTTGGCATATTTGTAAGCAGCATCTTTATTGATCTTTTTAATAACTTCTTTAGAGTTGCCTTCTAAGATTTGAGCCGTTTTTTCTTCAGAAGAAAAATTTGTCTTATCATAAATAGATGCATCTACTTTATCAGTGTACATTGGCATAATTGCTTTAAAGATACCTTTATCTACATTTACATTGTAATCTTTAAATGCACTTTTCATTCTACCCTGAACAGATTCTTGGGCTCTTTTAAAAGTTTCTTCTCCTCTACCGGCAGCTTGTTCCATTTGATAAAGGCGGAACATGGCCCCCATCAGTTCATTATTTCTAAGGAACACTTCTAAAAAGTTACTTCTTTTTACGTTAACTGGTTCGAATTCAGCATACAGTTTATCAAAATCAGTAAGAAGAGAACCATATGAACTTTCCAGTTCTTTTTCTTTCAGTTTTTGTTGGAACTCTTTTTCAAGGGTACGTTTGTTAGCAATAGCATTACTCTTTTCTATTCCTTGGTTTTCACCAATCCATTTTTTCCAATAATTAGCTATTCTGGCTTGTTTAGAAGCATATTGTATTCTAATCTTATCATCAGACTTCATGTACTCATCCATTACTTTTAAAGCAGCCTCTCTAATAGCAATATTACTCGGATTTACTTTTTGAGTGATCTGCTCTACTGCTACAGCAGGAAGATATTCATCCGTAGAGCCCGGAAAACCAAAAACCATAGTAAAATCACCTTCTTCAATACCGTCTAAAGACACAGGTAAAAAATGTTTTGGTGTAAAAGGAACATTATCTTCAGAATATTTTGCAGGACGATTATCTTTATCAGCATAAATCCTGAAAATAGAAAAATCGCCTGTATGGCGTGGCCATACCCAGTTGTCGGTGTCAGAACCAAATTTACCAATACTGCTTGGCGGCGCACCTACCAGACGTACATCTTCATAACGTTCAGTAACGAACAGAAAATATTGATTGCCTTTGTAAAAAGCTTTGATCCTAGTGTCTTGCCATTCTTCCTTTTGAGTTGCTTTTTGAATAGCATTGCTGTTACCATCAATTTTAGATTGTTTCTCAGTTTCAGTCATAGCATCTATAACTCCATCCAACACCTTATCTGTAACGTCTTCAATTCGAACAATAAATTCTGCATATAACCCTGGGTTAGGCAATTCTTCTTCAAAGCTCATAGCCCAGAACCCATCTTTTAGATAATCATTCTCCAATGAAGAATGTGATTGGATTTGGCCAAACCCACAATGGTGATTGGTCAGTAACAAACCCTTTGGCGAAATTACTTCGCTAGTACAGCCTCCGCCGAAATGTGCAATAGCATCTTTAAGGCTAGAATTGTTTACATCATAAATATCTTGTGCTGTAAGTTTACTGCCCAAAGACTGCATTTCCTGTTCATTCATTCCCTCTAGCAAGGACGGTATCCACATGCCTCCTTGCTGCGCAGTTAATGATAATGAAAGGAATAAAAAAAGTATTTTTACGAATTTCATAATTATAGATTTTAATATCTATCAAAGATAAAAAATGCCTTGCACTTTTTAGTGAATTCAATTAAATAACTACCTTTATAAAAACAATTATTACCATGAAAAACACTAAGTTCATACTATTGCTAATTATTTTCTTTTTTGCTGCAGTTGTTAATGCTCAAAAAGTTGAACATGAGGGGAAAGAATATAAAGTAAAGGGAAGTAAGATTTTATTAAATGATGAAGACGTTACTGCCCAACTGACCGGGGAACAACAAAAAGAGATCAAAAGAAAATTAAAAGAAAAGTTAGATAAAGAAGAAAAGATCAAAAAAGCCGAAAAGGCTCAGAAGAAATCAGAAAAAAAACAAAAAGCTGCTGAAAAGCAACAAAAAAAAGCCGAAAAAGAAGTAAAAAAACATGCTAAAGCTCAAGATAACTTCTCTGATGCTAAAAAGAAATACGATAAAGAGTTTAAAAAATACCAAAAACTTAAAAGTAAAGGAAAGTTATCTCCTGAAGATGAGGTAAAATGGCTTAAAAAATTAGAAGGCTTACAGAAAAAAATCGATAAAACTGAAAGAAAACTCTAAGCCGCTATGGATGCTCTTTCTTTGGCAATAGTACAAACCGATCTTGTTTGGGAAGATCCTGCAAAGAACAGAGAACGTATCTTTAAAAAATTAGAAACCATAAAGAGTGCTGTTGATCTGATTACCCTCCCTGAAATGTTCACTAGCGGTTTTACTATGAACCCTGAACAAGTTGCTGAAAACATGGATGGAGAAACAATTACATGGCTTAAAAATATTGCCTCCAACCATAATGCTGCCATTACTGGAAGCTTAATCATTAAAGAACAAGGAAATTTTTATAACAGATTGCTTTTTGTACATCCAGATGGTCATATTAATTATTACGACAAAAAACATCTTTTTACCTTGGCCGGAGAAAATGAAGTTTATAATGCTGGCACTAAAAAATTGATTGTAACTTATAAAGGTTGGAAAATTTGTCCATTAATTTGTTATGATCTTCGCTTTCCTGTATGGGCTAGAAACGTTGAAGATTACGATTTACTTCTTTATGTTGCAAACTGGCCTAAACCTAGAATTGATGCTTGGGATACCCTTTTAAAAGCCAGAGCCATTGAAAATATGTGTTATTGTGTTGGTGTTAACCGAATAGGTTTAGACAACAACAATTACGAATATACGGGCAACTCTGCCGTTTATGACTATTTAGGTAAAAAAATATCCTCATTATTGCCAAATGAGGATACTATTGATATTGTAAAAGTTAACAAGCATCCATTGCTTGAAACTAGAAAAAAGTTACAGTTCTTAAACGATAGAGACAGTTTTACTATCTATTGAGCAAACCATTGTGTCCAAGGTATTCTGCTTAACACCAACAAAAGTGCTATACCATAAAAGATAGCAATTGTTTTAAATTTGCCTTTATCAGTAGTTTGTTTTTTGTGTTTAGACCATCCTATCGTAATTAAAACAATAGCAATAATCATCATCAACGGATGTTCTACCATTAGCAATCTGGCTTCTTTCATTTTCATAATTTCCCCCATCCCTACAGCCCTCATGGTTTCATAAAAAGCAGAAAGATAGTAAGCAATAAACCCTATAATAAGTTGTATATGCGAAGTTATTAGTGTAAATAGAAAGATTCGTAAGTTCTTATCTGTAAATCGTTTGTTTTGCATGGTGCCTATAAGTGCTGTTACAAATGAAACTATTAGCAGCGCCAACACTAAATAAGCCCAATACGAGTGTACCATTTTTATCATAGAAAAAGTATTTTAGATTAATCACAAATGTACGGATTTTTATAAACTAAAAAACCCCGCAAATTTGCGGGGTTTTATTATTTAGATTTCTAAATTTTAAAAGTTAAATCTTACTGAAGCATTCCAAGTTCTACCCCATCCAAAATAAACTCGGTTACCAGTAGCTATACCATTCC
>JAGQYU010000307.1 GCA_020435885.1 Flavobacteriaceae bacterium | reverse complement strand
TAATTTATTGAAATACTTCCGTCAATAATTTTATTGATACCATTGGTTAGGTAGTTTGTAAGTATGATCTCTGAAAGGTCCTCAAATTTTGGGGTTAAGAAAATAGTTTCGCATTTGCCGGTATTATAGGCTTTGGCATATTCATTCACAATAATAAAACTAATATGTCTTATAGTGATAATATCTTCTTCGTGGAGGTTTTTCAGCTCAAAATATCCTTCTAAGTCACTTACGGTAGAGGAATTCTTACTCTGAATAACTGCGCCGACAATATGTTCGTTAGTGTTTATATCTATCAAATATCCACAAATAGAAAATCCATTACCTTGTTTTTTGGTAATGGTTATGAAATTGCCTCCTAATATGGTAAAATCCAGATGGGTTTTGTTTTGGAGATATTCAATTGCCTGCTCTAGCGTTGCATTATCAGGAGGAGGTTCTATAAAGATATCTTTCACATCCTTGTCTATATACGAAAAATTACACTCGTAGATTGAGTGTAATTTTTCTAGTATATCAATAAGTTGTTGCTTTTCTTTTGTTTGAGCCGTTAGTTGAACTGGGGAGAAAAAAGAAAAAAATATAAGACTAATAAGTAACCACTTTTTAATCACTCTTTAGTTAAGATAATTTTTTCGCTATTTTCTTTATTGTATTTCAACTGTAATGGCAATGTTATAGATTGTAAAGCTAATTCTTTATCAGTGTTTGTAAAACTACCTGTAAATAATTGTTCAGTATCAATGTTTGTTGTTTCTACTGCAATACCATATTGTCTTTCAAACTCTTTTAATACTTCTCCGTAAGGTACACTTTTAAATGAACTGATATTTTTTACTGCCCAAGAAGGTGCATTATCATTCGTATCTCCTTCAACAATATTATTACCAACTACTTTAAAAGATTTACCTGCTGAGAGTTTGATTTCTTTCCCTTTGAATGAAACGCTAACAAGCCCTTCATAACAAGTAACTTCAAAGTAATTAACGCGTTGCTTAACATTAAATTGTGTGCCTAGAACACTAACTGTTCCTAACCATGTTACCACATCAAACTGCGAGCCTTTTGCTACTTTAAAATAGGCTTCACCCACCAAGTTAACCTCACGGTTATCACTCCAGTTCTTTTTGGTATATTTTAAAGAAGATTCTGCATTTAATTTAACAGATGAATTATCCGGTAAGGCTACAGAGGCAGTATTGCTAGCTAAAGCATTTACTGTAGTTTCATCTCCATATATAGGTGAAAAGTAAACGGCTAAACCAATTATTAAAACAGCAGCCACACGCATTAATGGGCGTAGCCATTGAATTTTAGCTTTTTCTTTTCGTTTTTGGTCAATAACTGAATTTAGTTTAGAAAGTTCAGCTTCAACATCATAAGACGTATCTTTAAAAAGCGTTGCAGCGTCTGAAAGCTTTTTATAAGATGCGTACTCCGGGAACTTTTGTAACACCTCTAATTCGGTATTAGTTAGCTCCCCATCTAACCATTTTTGTATTAAAAGTTCTTTTTGCATATCAATAATTTCTAATTACATAACAATTAACATGGGTAAATTCCTACCCCGTAACTCCTATTTTTTTATGTTTTTTATATTGATGCTTCATGGATAGAACAATTAAAGTTAAGAAATTCCTACCTAGGGTTCTGAAATTTTTTTAAATACCTTCAATTTCAGTTCTTAATTTTTCCAAAGCTCCATAGATTCTCTTCTCTACAGCCTTTCTTGATATGCCAAGCATTTCTGCTATTTCCTTATGTTTTTTACCTTCTACTCTGTTTAATAAGAAAGCCACTCGTTGAGGTTCTGTTAAATTTGCCAAAGCACGTTGATACTTTTGCATAAACTCAGATTCCTCCATAATATATTCAGGGCTTTCGTTGGTATAGTCTTTTGGTTTTGTTTGTTGATGCTTTAAAACAACTTTTTGATGTTTTATTTCATTTAGCATCATATTATTAGCTGTAGTAAATAAAAAGGATTTAGCTTTATCTGGAGTGATATTTTTGCAATTATCCCACAATTTAATAAAAGCTTCCTGCACTTTATCTCTGGGATTCAGTTCATCACCATATTTAAAACGCAGAAAATTGAACACATCATTAGAGAGCGTTCTGAATATTTTTGAAAAAACATGCTCTTCGCAAATATCTGTATTTAAAGGTTTTAACATTTAGGGCCGATTTTTTTTATTCTAATGGTAGGATTTTTTGTATTTGAATTGTTATACCTATGAAATTCAAAAAAAGCATCAAACCAATGATAGCAAAAATAATAAATAAGTTTAAAGTTAGCATGTATATAAGTACATTATCAACTAAATAACAACAGATTTATTGTTTAGCTATCAGTAAAAAACGAACGAAAATGAACAAGCAATTACTATCAAGAAGAATTTTAATAGCAGTTTTAATGGTGTTGGGGGTCTATACTTCCAATGCTCAAAAATTTGAAGGGTTAGATGAAGCTCCACATGATATAGCTTATTATAGAGAAAGCAGAGCTACCGCACCAAAGATTAAAGTTGTGTACGGAAGGCCACAGAAGAAAGGTGAGCAAGTTTTTGGTAATAAGGTAGCATATGGTAAAGTATGGAG
>JAGQYU010000306.1:3960-4535 GCA_020435885.1 Flavobacteriaceae bacterium | reverse complement strand
ATACACTGGTAGCATGGGGCAAAACTGCGGAGATTGTAGAAAAGTATGTGAGCAAAGGCAAGGAGATTGCCATTTCGGGAAAACTAACTTCAAGAAGTTATGAAACCAAAAAAAAAAAAAAACGCTTTGTTACCGAAATCATAGTAAATGAAATCCTGCTTTTGGGAAACAACAAGTAATTAAAAAATAAAGAGGGCATGTCGCTCGAAGAAGTGCCCTCTTTTCATTATTCACTTAAACAGTAAAACAATGTCTTACAAAGTTAATGAAATTCAGATAAGTTATAAAGAAAAATTGCGAACAATACAGTCAAAACCTGTAAAAAGTTCGGAGGATGTTGCCCAAGTATTATTTGCCAATTGGGATATAAAAACTATAGGTTTACATGAATCCTTTAAGGTTCTTTTGCTAAATAACTCCAATAAAATTAAAGGTATTTATCAGTTATCATCGGGTGGAATCACGGGTACATTAGTCGATTTGAGAATATTGTTTGCATTGGTATTAAAAACATTATCCGTTGCCATTATCATTGCCCATAACCATCCGAGTAGTAAATTACAACCCAGTGAATC
>JAGQYU010000306.1:0-3833 GCA_020435885.1 Flavobacteriaceae bacterium | reverse complement strand
TTGCAATGGTTTACTTAAATTATAACAATCTCGATGAAGAAACCCAAACACGTCTTATTGTAATTTCAAAAGAAGATGTCGAAAGCCGTTTTGGGAAGGAACTCAAAGCTTATGCCAGGGAACACCGATTGGATTATGATACCCTACTGGAAGAAGAAGCTCAACGGAACCTGTATAACTACGATTATGTTTTTAATATTTAATAGCAATTCACACCAAATAAGCCTCTATTTTATTAGAGGTTTTTTTATGCTACAAACAATAATAATTGTATATTTATACAGTTGATTCTTCAACAAAACCTTTGTATAGCATCCTAATTTTTTGACTTTCACAAAGCTATGCAATTACAGATTTGACTTTCCATTTTGTTTTTTAATAAGCCTTGAACCTTAGTTCAAGGTATGAAGATTTTGGTCCGCCTTTGGCGGACAAAATCGGAATAGCAAGAGGGTAACACGCAATAGCGATGTTACAATGTTCCCTCTTTACGCAACCCCTTATAAACAAAGGGATTGGAGAAATTGATTAGTTAATTGATATACTAAGTTTTTACTAAAATATGCGGGAAACGCAATAGAATCGACAAATTTTTTACTAAAAAATGGATGTAGGATACGAAAATGAGGCATTTGAGACCTTTAAACTAAAATCATCAGTTGCTAAAAAATTCAGAAAATTTTGCAAAAATCATGCGAAATCACAATCCATGACCTTGTCTGAAATGCTTGAGTTTTTTGAAGTCAATGAAGTGTCCCCGGATACGAGATTGGGTGAAACCATTTCCAGTCTTAAAGATCAATATAAGAAGCGTTCCAATGCCATCATTGCAATTATAAAAAACATTGAAAAGAGTCAGACGAAACCAACAACTGCGATGTTGCAGAAACTTTTTGAAAATGCTGCCAAGGAAGAGGAAGAGGATGAATTTGATTTTGGAACCCCTCAAATGATATCAGAAAATGAAGAACTAAAGCAGTACAAAAAGGCTTATGATGAACTCAAAAAGATAAATTATACTATGCGAAATGCTCTTAACCATATTTATGCTAATACGCATTATGTAAAAGGAAATTTCGGGAAAGGATATTACAAACTCAATATGAGTCAGGAAAAATTTAATGAATTAAATAAACTAATCCATGTACATCACCATTAGTCCACAAAAATTGAATAATAGTTACCCTCAAAGTGTCAGTGATTTCGTTGATTATCTTGAAAAAGAAAATGAAGGCAAGATATATGAGCAACGGGAACATTTTTTTAATCAACACGGTGAAGAAATAAGTCCAAAGGAGGTTATAAAGGAAATAGATGGAAATACAGCAAAACTAAAAAAGACGGAACCTAAATTCTATTCCATCACGGTTAACCCAAGTAGGCATGAACTAAGTCAGCTTGGAAACGATAAAGAAAAACTGAAATCATACACAAGGGAAGTTATGAAATCGTATGCTGAGGCCTTCAATCGAGAAATTGATGGTAGAAAAGTCACCATCGATGATATTTTATACTATGCCAAAATAGAACAACAACGTACCTATAAGGGAACGGATAAAGCTGTTCGGGAAAATACTCCTTATCGGGCTAAAATAGCAAGATTACAGCATGAAATTGTACAAATTAAACGAGGCGAAATACATGGAAATATTAAATTAAAAGAAAAGCAGATTTCAAAACTTATGCAATCCGCACCGTATAAGTTGGAAGGGAAAATGATCAAAGAAGGAATGATAAAGGAGGGCCCTCAAACCCACATTCATATAATAGTCAGTCGCAAAGATCAAAGTAATACATATAGTCTGTCTCCTGGAAGTAAATATGTTGCATCAGATGTAGAATTTAACGGAAAGCAGGTTAAAAGGGGCTTTAATAGAGACCAGTTTTTTAAGGATTCTGAAAAGACCTTTGATCGCATGTTCAACTATAAACGAAATTATGTAGAGACCTATATGGGAAGAAAGGATTTTAACAAGGATCCAGCTATCTATTTTGCAAATATCATGAACTTACCAACCTCAGAAAAAATGATTGCGTTTAAATTAATACAAGAAACCGGTATGAAAATTCCTTATTTAAATATTCCGGTAACAAACACACAACTGGCATACCAAGCCTTTAAAAAATTAAAACTAGCTATGGAGAAGGCCATACATGCTGGTTCAATTGGAATATGATGAATAACTGGGCATATTGGATATTGTATCTCTTGGTACCGATACTTTTTTTGGGGGCTATCGTATTGGCATATTTTTATAAGGAGAAAGCCTCTAATCATGATAAAAAATACCAGGTGCATTTTAAACTGAAAAAAGGTAAATTCAAAATAGAAAATATTAGACGGGGAGTTTCTGTTATAGGTTCGGCAGGCAGCGGCAAAACGGAGAGCGTCATTTATAATTTTCTACAACATTTTAGCACACACGGTTTTTGTGGGATCATTCATGATTATAAACATTTTGAGCTTACCGAAATGGCTTTGCCTTTGTTTAGAGAACAGGATATACCTTTTTTTACAATTGCATTCGATGAAATTCATTTCAGGGTAAACCCCATTGCACCAAGATATTTGCCTAACGAAGAAAGTGTCAATGAAATTTCCAAAGTTTTGCTAGAAAATCTATTGGAACAAAATTTATCGGAAAATACTGGAACAAATAAATTTTTTACGGATGCCGTAGAAGGATTGTTGAGCGGGTTGATATGGAAAATGAAAACAAGTTATCCTGAAATATGTACCCTCCCGCATATTATCATGTTATTTCAAGCAATGAGTACCAAAAAATTAGAAAAGTTTTTGAAGTCTGATCTCATTGCCAGAAACCTCGCTGGTGCTTTTTTAAATGGATTGGATTCTGAAAAACAAACGGCTGGTGTAAAAAGTTCACTTGCTAATGCTTTTAAAAAGATCAGCTCCCAAAAAATATTTTATGTGCTTTCTGCAGATGATGTCCCATTGGATGTAAACCGAAAAGAAAATAAAGCAGTTATCTCCATAGTAAACAATCCACAATATGAATCCGCATATTCTCCATTGGTGGCTGCAATTATACATACCGTGATCAAACAAATGAGTGTACGAAATAGGGAATCGTCATTTATATTGATGGAGGAAGCTCCAACAATCAAACTTCCCAATATGCATCGAATTCCGGCAACCATGCGTAGTTTTGATATTGCAACCATTTATGTGATGCAGGATAAAGTACAAAATGATTTGCTCTATGGTGAAAAGGCAGGGAAAGCAATTTTAAGCAACCTTTCTTATCAATTTTTTGGTAAGGTTAACGACCCGGATACGGCAAAATATTATGAACGGTTTTTCGAACTGGTGAAACAACCAACTTTTAGTGTCAATCGGGGGCATAACCTCAATTTTGATACCCGTATTACCAAGGGGGAAAAGGAGGTTTCAAAAAGAAAAGCGGAAGTATTTTTTAAACTTAAGGAAGGTGAATTCATTGTATTTGCTGATGGGGAGGATAAAAAAATACTATTTGAATGGCAAATCAAAAAAAAGGAAAAACCGGTTGAAATTGAGACCGGGTATTCTGAAGAAGTAAAAAATCATCTGCTCAATATACAAAAGGATCTACATCAATATATTAAATTAGAGTTTGAATCTTCTCAAACTGACTAATTCATCAGTTATCATCACTCACTGTAATTGCCCTTACAATAAATGCAACTTTTTAATATAAAATGTATCATATATTATTATAGGCATAATTTTTGTTCACTATAGTTTAATATATCAGCTTAAACCTTGCATAGTTTATTTTTCATGGAAATTAGGCAACAATTTCCATGAATAAGAATCCATTTCCCCTAAA
>JAGQYU010000305.1 GCA_020435885.1 Flavobacteriaceae bacterium | reverse complement strand
CATCTATAGAACAACCCGAAACATTATTATAAGATTCATCAACCGCCAATATGATAAACTGATTGTATGCTATTCTATATGAAGATCTTAGATCCTCGCCATGTCGTTTCCAACTATTGACAAAACTTTTTAGCTTTTCAGTAATCTTTTCGAGTTCTACAGCTGTAAACTCTCTGTTAGATTGATACACCCAAACTCTTGAAGTATCCGGTAATTCATTAAAATTTACATACATAGTTTAGCCCAGTTTATTGTTAAAATTACGCAATTTTATAGCTGTCAACACTTTTTTAGTATAGAGTGGAAAGTCTGCATTTTGTATCCAAGAATAGTAGCCTTTGTCTTTTTCTAATATCTCCTCTACTTTTTGGCCTTTGTATTTACCAAAGGTAAAAACTTCATCATTATCATCATCATACATAATAAAACCTGCAAAATCTGCTCTTTTTTTGTGAGAAGAATATTCATGTAAAAATTTTACATCGTTCTCTAAGTCTTCATACTTTTCCAACTGCGCTTTCAGTATTTCATACGTAGCATTGGCATCTGCCTCTGCGGAATGCGCATCTAACAACGTTTTACCACAATAATACTCATAAGCAGCGCTTAAGGTACGTTGCTCTTTTTTATGATAAATAACCTGAACATCAACCGATACACGGTTTTTCATATCAAAATCTACATCGGCACGCAACAGTTCTTCCGCCAACAGCGGAATATCAAATCGGCTGGAATTAAACCCTGCCAAATCGCAACCTTCTATCATTCTGCTAATGTCTTTAGCTAGTTCTTTAAAAGTAGGTTCCGTAACCACCCTTTCATTCGTAATGCCGTGTATGTCTGAGGCCTCTTTGGGTATTTCCATCTCCGGATTAACGAGCCATGTGCGGCTTTCTTTGTTACTGTTTGGATATACCTTAAGGATAGATATTTCTACAATACGGTCTACGGCAATGTTTACACCGGTGGTTTCCAGATCGAAAAATACGATGGGCCTGTTCAGTTTTAGTTCCATAATCTTGTTTAAGTTGTAAAGATACAATTTGTAATAGAAATTTACAGAACCTTATTGCTTTGATTTTACTCTGCGCAATTTATCTTGATTATTAACTTACTTTCTGTTAACTTCGCTTATCGGTGGATATAACTCATTGAAACGAGGCCATATCCTTAACATTGTAGCCAATTTGAAAATCGAACTTTTTGAGAAAATTTCTTTACATATTTTTAATTTTATCAACTTTCAATAAATCCTTTTCTCAAGAATTATTTGGACAAAAAAACACGGTTGAAATAACGCAAGAATGGTTTTTTGACCACTCGGAATTTAAAGAGCCTGAAAGAAAAGAAACTAAAATTTTTGATAGAAAAGGCAGATTAGTTAAGGACATCGAATTTGGATTTCATCACAACGTGAACCTAAAATTAATTGGGAACATAAGAAGTTTTGAATTTCAGAAAAACAAACTGATTTCCGAAAAGACTTACGCAAGCGGAACGGCCTTTGAAAATAATCAAGTTCAATTTTACTGGAATTATTTCTACAAGAATGGCAATAAAAATAAAGTCATTAGCAATCATTCAAATTATGAATATAAATACGATGATAAAAACAGACTTATAGAATGTAATATAGATTATCCGTGGAATTCAGAGCATCAGAGGTATGTTTTAAAATACAACAATCAAAACAAATTAATTGAAAAGAGTCAGTTTTATGGGGACAATAAAAAAAATTGGACCACAGTTTATGAATTTAAAGGCGATACTTTAATCAGCAATCAATATTCATTTAATTTTCCCAAAGAGAAAGACACAACAATCACAACGATTTGGAAAGTACATAAAGACAATAAGTTAAGTTATAGCCGAACAGAAGATTTTGTGGAAAATGAGAAAAAATACGTTTATGGGAAAAATGGAAAATTAGCTTATGTTTTTACCAAGGTCATAGATGAAGGACAAGAAGAGCTAAAAACAGAATTGACTTATTTTAAAAATGGTCTGATAAAAGAAATTAGAAAATATACGCTTGAAAACAGCAATTGGGTTTTGAAACAGAAAACTATATTTGGAATTAAAGGAAAAGCATCAATTCTAAATAAAAAAGAAACTCAAAGCGTGAACGAAATATTAATTAACGGAAATAAAAACTGGCTACAACAATGGCTCCTATGAAAAGC
>JAGQYU010000052.1 GCA_020435885.1 Flavobacteriaceae bacterium | reverse complement strand
TGAAAGTAAACCCTTATTTTGTTGCTGATTATCAGACTGCTGCACGGAATTATCCTATGAAAAAGGTATCGCAGGTTATTTCCTTATTGAGAGATGCCGATCTGAAAAGTAAAGGTGTTGGAGCTCAAAACTTGGCTGAAGGGGATATTTTAAAAGAATTGCTTTTTAAAATGATGCATTAAAGAATATTTCATAACTTTATAAGAAAGCAACAAGTTATGGAAAAACTTCTACGTGCTATATTAGCATACATCGGAGCCAAAAAAATGAATGGAGGTAAGTGTGGTTGTATGACCATCATTCTTTTTTTGATTTTATACTGGCTATTGGGTTATGTTTTCGATATGTTTTAAATAAGGAGACTAAACTAATTTTCGTTTTTTTATCATTCCTCCTTTAACATCTTTAATACTGTGTGAAATGATAAAGGCCTCTTTATCGATTTTGTCGATCTCTGTTTTTAGTTTTGCTAGCTCTAACCGTGTTAAAACGGTATAGACAACTTCAGTGGTTTTTAATGATTCTCCTCTTTTTGAAAATCCTCTTTTACCTGAGTACAAGGTGCAACCTCTTCCCATCTTTTCAATGATCATCAATCGTATTTCTTCATATTGTGCTGAAATGATAGTTACCCCAACATATTCTTCTATACCGGAAACTACAAAATCAACTGTTTTTGAGGCAATTAAATATGTTAGAATAGCATACAAGGCTATTTCGATAGAAAAAACATAAGCGGCTACACTAAAAATAATAATGTTGAACAGTAAAATAATATCACCAATGGTAAAACCTGTCTTCCTGCTAATAAACACAGCCAATATTTCAGTTCCGTCAATTACGGAACCACCTCTAATAGCGAGCCCTATACCTAATCCTAAAAAGAAACCTCCAAAAAAGGCTACTAGCAACTTATCATCAGTAATGGTAGGAAAAGGAACAAAATGCACTGATATTGCGAGTAACGCAATGGCAATAACACTTCTAACCGCAAGTTGTAAACTTATGGTATAACGTGCCAAAATGATAAAAGGTAAATTTATTGCTACCAATAAAACCGATAGTGGTATTTTGGTTAGGGCTGTAACAATAAGTGAGATTCCTGTAACACCACCGTCAATAAAAGAATTAGGTAATAAAAAGCCTTTTAAACCGAAGCTGGCTGAAGCTATTGCCACTAAAATGAATAAAAATTCCTTGATTAGGTGGTTAATTTCTATTTCAACATTACTGGCCTTTTTATCAATGTCAGCTTTTGAAGTATTTTTCTTCTTTCTTTCTTCAATTTGTTTGACAGTTCGGTAAATAATATTTTGGACAAAATGTATCATTCAGTTATTTTCAATAGCTATCTAGCTCCAAATATAGCACTTCCAATCCGTACCATTGTACTACCACATTCTATTGCAATAGGATAATCTCCACTCATACCCATAGAAAGTGTTTCCAATTGTACGTTTTGCAACTCTTCATTTGCCGTTTTTTCTTTTAAGTTTTGAAAAAAGTTGTTTAGCCTCTCAAACTCAGACTTTATTTGATCTACATCATCTGTAAACGTAGACATGCCCATCAAACCGGTAATAGTAATATTCTCTAATTTTTTAAGCTCAACGGAAGAAATGATCTTTTCGATTTCAGCAAATGGCAACCCAAATTTTGTTTCTTCTTCTGCAATTCTGGCTTGTAAAAGGCAATTGATAACACGTTCATGCTTTTTGGCTTGTTTATCAATTTCTTCAAGGGTTTTAAAACTATCTACACCATGAATCAAATGAACAAAATGTGCCATATACTTAACCTTATTGCTCTGCAAATGTCCAATCATATGCCACTCTATATCTTTGGGAAGATCTTTATATTTATCAGCCATTTCCTGTATACGGTTCTCTCCAAAAATCTTATGGCCAGCGTTATAAGCTTCAAGAATAGTTTTTACAGGCTTCGTTTTGGTAACAGCTACCAGTGTAATGTTTTCAGGTAAGTCTTCTTTAATGTGTTTAAGGTTATCTGCTATAATACTCATATGGGTTGGGTTGATTCAATAAATTTTAGAGTTAAACGCTTAATAAATTATTTTCTTATTATTGATAATTAAAATTCGTAAATAGTAAGTCCACTACGCAATTTAGGTAAAATATAAGTACTTTTTGGAGGCATGGTGAGTCCGGCATCAGCTACAGCTTTCATTTGTTCAATGGATACTGGGAAGAGTCCAAAAGCTACTTTATAGTTACCTGAATCCACAGCATTTTTGAGATTTATTTCGCCTTGTTCATTATGTGCATAGTCTAACCTTTTATCATTTCTAAGGTCTTTTATACCCAAAATAGGCTGCAATATGGTTTTTGATAGTAGATATGGGTCTAAATCACTAAGTGGATTATTAATTTCAAATTCTTCTTTACGTAAGTACAATGAATAGAATTCACCATCTAAATACATACTAAAGTGATGTTTTTTTGATGGTCTGTAAAGCTCTTTACCTCTGAGCTTTACCCTATATAACTTGTTCAATTTATTTAAGAATACTTCTTTACTGAGTCCATTCAAGTCTTTTACCAATCTATTGAATTCGTGGATTCTTAAATCTGATTCCGGAATCAAATAACTCATAAAGAAATTATAATCTTCCGTTCCGTTATGGTCCTTATTTTCAGCCTTTAAATTTTGTGATAACAAATATGATGAAGATGATCGGTGATGCCCGTCTGCAATGTAAACAGATTTCATAGTAGCAAATTCTTGTTGAATGGTTGCTATGTCTTCTTCATTGTCTATCAACCATAAATAATGAGAGCAAAGATTTTCTGTAGTAAACTCATATTCAGCTCTTTGTTGCTGATATCTAGTAAATATAGCATCTAGTTTTTCATTATCCGGATAGGTGAGGAGCACAGGCTCAGCATTAAAACCAACAGCCTTTAAGTATCTACTAAAGAGAACTTCCCTTTTTTTAATGGTATCCTCATGCTTTTTGATCACATTAGTTGCGTAATCTTCAGCACTGGTAGCTGCGATAATACCGCAAAAATCATATCCTTTAGAAATCTTTTTGTATAGGTAAAAAGCAGGCTTTTCATCTTTTGAAAAATAAGACGATCTCTTAAAATCATTATACTTATCATAAATTAATTCAAAACGATGCTGATTGCTAATTTCTCTATCTAAATTGTAACTTGGACTGATAATATGTAAGAACGAAAAAGGATTAAAGTTCAGTTGAGCACCTAATTCCGCAGGGGTATACGCCTCGTAGGAACGAGAGGATACCAATGCTACTTTATCTCTGGGAGCTCTGATTGCACAAAAAGGTTTAACAATTGCCATATTTTAAACACAAAGAGACTGCAAAGGTACAGTCTCTTCTATACATTTTGAAATGAAATTTAGTTAGATAACGCAATAATTTGTTCTGCTAATTCAGTTCCTATTCTGTCTTGGGCTTCAGAAGTTGCCGCACCGATATGAGGAGTTAACGAAAGTCTTGGATTCATTAACAACTGTACCTCTGGAGTCGGTTCTTTTTCAAAAACATCAAGGGCTGCGTTAGACACTTTACCACTTTCAATGGCATTTACCAAAGCAACTTCATCAATAACACCACCGCGAGCTGCGTTAACAATTCCCACACCATTTTTCATTATTTCGAATTCCTTTTCGGAGATAACATACTCTTTCTGAGCAGGAACGTGTAATGTAATAAAATCAGCTTGTTGTAATACTTCTTCTTTAGAGATAGTATCTATTTTAAAGAAAATGGTTTGCCCATCAAAGAACTCTAACTCTAGTGTAGCTGATTCAATATAAGGATCATAGGCAATTACTTTCATGCCTAATCCTAAAGCAACTTTAGCAGTTGCTTGTCCTATACGTCCAAAACCTAAAACGCCTAAGGTCTTTCCTCTTAGCTCAATACCTTTGGCATAAGCTTTTTTAAGTTCATTAAATTTGGTGTCACCATCTAAAGGCATATTTCTGTTAGAATCATGTAAAAAGCGTACCATCCCGAAAAGGTGAGCAAATACGAGTTCCGCTACCGAATGCGATGAAGC
>JAGQYU010000004.1 GCA_020435885.1 Flavobacteriaceae bacterium | reverse complement strand
TTTCAATCAATCCAGTCATCCCGACTTTTTAAGAATCAGTTAATTGTACAAAACTTGATAATCATTAGATTACCAAGTTTTGTATTTTAAATAAGCTCGTTTTAATTTGAATTGATTTTATAAAAAGTCACCATATTTAGTTATCAAATATAAACTCTTTTAACATGAATGTTCAATAATAGAAGTAACATCATTTTTAATATTTCTCCACTTCAGCAAATCTATTAGAGTGGGCTTTATTATATTCATCATTTTGTGACAGCCCAAGAAAAACAGGATTGCTGTTTTTTGTATTCCAATTGTAATAACTACTTTCAAGTTGTTGTAAAGTAAATGCATCTTCCAGACTGTTTTCTTCTCCAATATCATTGGTAATATTAAACAGTTCAGATTTTATATCCCATTTTGTTACCTTCATATTGCCATTTCTTACTGCAAAGGCCTTTTTGTCAAACATTCTCCAGAAAAGAAATTCGTGTGGTATTCCTTCATTATTACTACTTATATAAGGAATAATATTTATACCATCCAAAGTTTTTTTTGGATTTACTCCTGCATAATGTATCGCCGTTGCAAAAATATCCAGAGAAATAATTGGTCTATCATATTTTTCTCCTTTAGGGATTACTGTTGGCCATTGTACGGCAAACGGGACTCTAATCCCTCCATCGTACAAAGTACCTTTCCCTTCTCTTAACAGACCATTATCTGATGCGTTGTGAGGTTCAGGACCACCATTATCAGATAGAAAAAAAACAATAGTATTTCTATCTAAGTTTAACTTTTCTAAAGTATTTAAAACTCTACCTACTCCATCATCCATTGCACTAACCATTGCCGCATATGTTCTTCTCTTTGTATCTTCAATATTTTCATATCTATCTAAATATTTCTGGGTTGCCTGTAATGGAGTGTGTGGAGCATTATAAGCCAAGTATAGAAAAAACGGTTGCTCTTTATTGCTTTCAATAAACGAAACGGCTTCTCTAGATAAGGCATCTGTAAGATATTCAGTTTCTTCTATTCTATCATTGTTTTTAAGTAATTTAGTCCTATAAGGATCATATTGGCTTTTAACCTCTGATATATCATTAAGATCCCATTTCTCCGGAAAATAATGATGTCCTCCGGATAAAAAACCAAAAAATTCATCAAATCCTCTGTTTAAAGGTCTTTGTGAAGGATGGGCTCCCAGATGCCACTTCCCGATAGCCATAGTACGGTATCCACCTCTTTTTAACACAGTAGCTAATGTTTCCTCGCTTAAAGGTAAACCCTGCGTAGAATCTTTGGGGGCAAATAAGGGGTTTCTGCTAAAACCAAAACGGTCTTGACAGCGCCCTGTCATAAGTCCTGCCCTACTAGGTCCGCAGACTGCATAGCTAACATAACCATTGGTAAACACAACACCATTATTGGCAATTTTATCAATATTAGGGGTCTTAATATCGGTTGAGCCATTAAAACCTACATCGTTGTAGCCAAGATCATCAGCTAAGACTATAATAATATTTGGTTTTTTATCTACTTTGGCTACATCATCTCTTTGGTGAAGTTTATTTCCACATCCAATAAAAAGCAGCAAAACGAATATCAGTAAAATACCTTTTATATTCATAATCTTATTGATGCTACTTATAGAATTTATATTTTACTTCCATAATGTTGTTGTATAATATTTTTTCAGATATTCTTTTACTGCCAGAATATCTGATTTGGCCGTTAAATCTGGAACATGTTCAGAAACAGGAATACCAAATACTGATTTTGGATAATCATTTATCATATTTATTAAAGCTGATGGTATCTCCTTTTCATCTCTTTCTATATTAATAGGACATTCTTTTAAGTATGGATAGAATTGTTCTCCATTGAATTTAAAAATATTCATACTTACTCTTAATTCTCCTGTACTATCTCTGAAAGAATCAATTATTTCAGGTTTAGGCTTTTCAACTATATTAATTAAATAACCACTTTCGTCCATATTAACTAAAGCAAATCTTGAAATACGCTCTTGTGGAAAATCTAAAGCACTGCGCGCATAACTGATGAAAGCATTATTATTAGCATTCGAGCGCAATACTGATAGAACTTCTTGAGAGTAAAGATTGTCACTATTACAAACAGAATAAGTTTCTTTCTTAAGTTCCGGATATTGTTCTACCGCCTGTAACAACGCATCCGCAGTTCCATAAGGTTTTACACGTCCTTTAGGGATATACTGTATTGCATAAGAGATATTGAGCCCGTTGAAAGTATTATCTCTATCTTTTTCTCCATAATATTGTTTAAATAATACATCATTCTCTCCTATAATAATATAAATATTTTTATAACCGGCACTTTTTGCATTGTATAGCAGGTAATCTATTAAAGGCCTATTGTCAGTTCCTACGCTTATTAAGCCTTTGCTTCTGGTATTTGCCTGTGCAATTTCTTCAGTTGTTAGTCCTTCTGATTCAACTTGTTTTTTCATCCTTGAAGAAGCTCCACCTGCTAATATTACTAAATTAGTATGCATTTGTTCTATTTTAAATTTTATAACTATTCTAAGCTACTCTTACACCTGGATCTATACTTACAGAATACGCATCTTTACCTCCGGCATCCTTTATGGCTTTTATAATTGCTTTCTCTTTACCTGGAGGGGATAAAGCAACAATACAACCTCCTTTACCGGAACCAACAATTTTTGCTCCATAAGCTCCAGAATCTAAGGCTGCATTGATCATGTTGTCTATTTTTGGCAATGTAATTTTTAAACTATCTCTAAGTATTACATGATGTTCATTGATTAATTCACCAATTTTCTTAAGATCAAGCGTTTCTTTAGCAAATTCTTTTTGCGCATTCTTAGTAACGTTATAGTTTGAAATAGCAGCATATAGGTAAGGTTTAAGATCATCTTCAACATAATTTAAATAATTATCCAATTCTTCAATCTTTGCCCTTTTTACAGTAAAATCAGGTAATTTTTCTTTTACTTTTGAAATAGCCAACCATGATTTTTCTTTAAGCTCTTTAAGCAGCGCCAACGTTTTTTTTGGAATACCCGATTCACCTACAATAAGCCCTTCCAGTGGTTTCTCTATCCTTTCATAACTTGATTCTACATCAGTTTCCAAATAAATTATGTTTCCTAGACCAATACTGTATTGATCCATTTTGCCTCCAGACGACTTTTGTTCAATTACCTCTGCTTGATATGCTATCTCCGCAGCAAGTTCTCCATCAGTTTCTTTATCACAAAAAGCTTCCAATAAAAATTTTACCCAAGTCATAAGCACCGCTGAAGAGCTAGAAATACCAGCATTGATAGCAATATTTCCTGTAATAGTAATGTCATAACCTTCGGTAGGGATACAGCCATGCCTTTGAACCACTTTCAATGCGGCTAAAAAATGATCACCAATAACATTAGTATTTTCATTAACGGCATCAATAGCTATTGATTCTTTTGTATCAATATCCGGTTTATAAATATTGAAAACTTTTGAATTATTTTTTTTTGCCTTTAATGAGATGTGCCTGTCTATAGCCGAAGCAATAATAGGCAACCCCAGATAGTCTTGATGATCACCAAAGAGGCAAACACGCCCCGGAGCTATAGTAGTTATTGTTTCCTTTGTTCTTAAATCCAACTTTAAATTTATTTAACCAATTAATAATCACTTTTAATCCAATTGTATGGCTTACGTTTTATCCACAGTCCTCTGGTAAAATCAGGAAAATCCTGAGGTTCACCATTATTCTCTATAGATATTTCTGATAAAGGTGTAATAGCACTCCACGCAGCAGCATCATAAGCATCTAACGGTGGTGCAATATTCTGCTTGGCTGACTCAATAAATGCATTCAACACAAAAAAATCCATACCTCCATGACCTGAGCCAGCAGCATACTCTCCATATTTTTGCCATAATGGATGGTCATATTTTTCTAGCCATTCTTTAGATGAATCCCAACGATGAGGGTTAGATACACCTTCAATATAAATTCTATCTCCGTCTTTCTCCCATAGACCATTGGCTCCTTGAACCCTAAAACCAAGTGAGTAAGGACGTGGCAAATTACAATCGTGTGTTACTATGATGGTTTCTCCATTAGCTGTTTCTATGGTTGAGGTAATAACATCTCCTTGTTTAAACTTCACATTAGCATTAGGATGATCTTTACCTCCGTGCTTAACTATATAATTATGTAACCCGATTGCTTTAGTGGCATTAGAACTTATAGAAGTAAATCTGTTGCCCCTATTGACATCACACATTACAGCCATTGGTCTTACTCCATGGGTTGGATAAACGTCTCCGTTTCTCATAACTGAGTGTTGAGTGCGCCATTTTGCTTCTGAAATAGCATTTTCTCCATATTCTACTCCACCTCCATAAGGCTTCTGCCCGTCATTGAATTTAACTTCTCTTAAATCGTGTTGATAGCCACATCTAAAATGAACTAACTCACCAAAAACATTTTGTTTTACCATATTTAATACTGCCAAAATATCTCTGCGATAGTTTACGTTTTCTAATATCATTAGATGAGTCCCAGTTTGTTCATGAGTATTTACCAAATCCCAACATTCTTCCATAGTATTGGCAGCTGAAACTTCTAAACCAGCATATTTACCTGCTTTCATTGCATCAATAGCCATTCTTGTATGCCACAACCAAGGTGTCGAAATAATAACGGCATCTACATCTTTAGTGTTTAAAAGGTTTCTGTAATCATATTCATTCTTACCATACACTACAGGTTTTTTAAAACCTGCATCACTAATCTTCTTTAAAGCAATATCAATACGATTAGGGTCGATATCGCAAATTGCAGTTATTTCAACATCTTTACGTTGTAATGCATTGCTTAGATGGTTAGTTCCTCTTAAACCTACCCCAATAAAAGCAAGATTAAGTTTTTCATTTTTATCCTTGGCGTACCTCTGCCCTAACGCAGTTCTTGCATAAAATAAACGCCTGCCCCTAAAACTGCTGTGTATAGTATCTAGCTTATATGTTAAAATATGTGTGTTTCTTAAAGGTTTACTTACCAAACACTCTAAATTACCATCAGTTACTTGCCAATCTTGCAAAGGGTTCGACCAGAACTCTGGTCCAATCCAAGTACGGGCACTTTTAGTAGAAAAATTGCTTGTATATGCATTTTCCTTTGTATCAGAATCATTGCAACTCACAAAAAGAAAAAGCACGTAAACAAATAGATATTTTAAGATATGTTTCATAATGGCTTGAATTTTATTCTTTTATTTAATTTAAGTCAGTAACTTCTTTTATTTCCCAACCTATAGTATAGGTTTCATTACTATCCAAATATTGTAAACCTATTTTATTGTTAAAACTATCTGCAGGTGCTGTCATTACCTCTATTGCTACCAACTCATTATTTACAGGAGTATATAATTGCAAGAAATTAGGGCTGGATGTGCTTTTAATATTTATGGCATAACTTGATGTTTTAAATTGCACCAAATTATCTTCCAGTTCAAAACAATCATCTAAATGCTGCTCTCTAATATTTATTGGTGGCACTTTTTCTACTTCAGCTACCTCCTTAGGTATCATTTTTTCATTGAAAACTACCACATTTTTACTGTTGAAATAAACAGTACCTTTAGAGTCCTTAGATATAAAATAAGGATGCCACCCTATACTAAAAGGGAAAGTAACATTACTTTTATTTTTGATTTTTACATCTAGATTTAATGTATAATTTGAAAGTAAATAAGTTAATTCAACCTGATATTTAAAAGGAAATCCTTTTATATAAAAATCTTCTACATAAACTAGTATAACTGACGCACTACTGTCAGTAATATTTTCTTCTTTAACATCAAAGTTTTTATCAATTAAAAAACCATGCTTTACTTCATTGTCTTGATCTAATACATCACTAAGGTCATATTCCTCATCATTATAGTTATATAAGCCTTCATTAATTCTTCCTGCAAAAGGAAACATGATACTTGAAGCGTATTTTTTTTCTGGAGAGCTATTATCTAATTCTTCTATTATAATACGCTTGTTTAAACTAAGGGTCTGAAGACCGCCTCCCTTATTAATTAAAATTTTAGCATACGAATAACCTAATTTAGATTTTAGCTCTACATATTTATCGCCATTAATATTTGTATAATCAATTGAGTACATAGTAATTACAAAGAATTTCTTATGATTAAGTCACTTGGGTTTTCTATTCTTTGCATATCTTGAGTCTTAATCATGTTAGCTAACTGTTCCCCCATAAGTTTGAAATTGGTAGAAATTACAGTAATCCCACCTTCAACAACCTCTTTTAATAATGTTTCGTTGTATGCTATTATACCTACGTCAATGCCAAGTTTCAATTTTGCTTCTCTTATCTTTTTAATAATGATGATCAAATTCTTATCATCTGGTATAACATATACTTCTTTTTCAATAGGAATTCTATCTTCGATTGATTCCAAAACTTCACACTTAAAATGATGCTCTTTACAAAATTTATTAAAACCATTTATTATCCCTTTAGGTTGTTTCTTTTTTGAGTTAAGAAAAACAAACGAATCATATTTTGTTAAATAGCTTTCAGCTTTTGTTAAATTATTATAAATGTCTTTTTCAAAATTTTGATAAATGGCTTGGTAATTTTCTAACTTTTCTTGTATTTGATCTAAGATATAAACCTTTTCTTGAGGTAGTTTTTCTATAACAGTATGTGTGTCTTCTAAGTTCGAAAAGGCATTATAATATACTTATTATAGTCTCCTATATTATCATAAATCAATTTACTGAATACATCATAATTAAAGTTGTGGAAAAATATATCTACTTGAATATTATCATCAATATGTTTTAAAAAAGAATTATATAAATCTTCTTTAAATACATTAAGCTCGTCAAAAAGTAAAAATATCTTTTGAAAAATATTAGTATTTACTGTATTTACATAATAGCCTTTACCCGCAATAGACTTAACTATACCTCTGGTTTTAAGCTCACTATATGCCAACAAAACAGTATCTCTAGACAATGAAAATCTATTACGAATACTATTGATTGAAGGCAACTTATCACCTTTTTTCAATTCGCCATTATTAATAGCCTCTTCAATTGAACTAATAATCTGCTTATATTTTGGGTTATCGCTATCTATTACTTTTATTAAACTCATAAGTCAAATGTATTAAAAAAAAAACAATTATACAACTA
>JAGQYU010000304.1 GCA_020435885.1 Flavobacteriaceae bacterium | reverse complement strand
TTTTATAATCAATGCCGCCAACCCATGCTTTTACGGCTCCAGTTTGGGGATTCATTGCTAACAACCCGGCATGTAATAGTGTCAACGAATTTCTAACACTGTCTTTTACAGAAATAGAATCGATATAAAAACCATTCCAGTCAAAGATTTCTCTATTCTTTCTTTCATTGGCCTTAGAAGACAATCCGGAACTTTTTAATTCTTGATTAACTAGATTTTCTAGAATATTTTTCTTATTGCCATTTCGATATTCATTGCTAAGTTTTTTTTGCATACTACCGAGATGCTTTTTAAAGGCATTTAAGGCTTGTTTTTGGAGCGTATAATCTAGTGTGGTGGTTATAATCAACCCATCTTTTTCCAGATCATACTTTTCTTCTTTATCTTTATTATACTTATCAAGGATTTGCTGTGCTTCTTTTTTTACATGTACCAAAAAGTAGTTTGCAGGCCCTTCAGATTCAAGATCAGCATAATCCAATTGTAGAGGTAATTGTTGTAAAGAATCTTTAGTACTTGAATTTAAATACTCATACTTTTCCATTTGTGAGAGTACCACATTTCTCCGCTGTAAAGCATTATCAGGATATAATCTCGGATTATAATAAGTATTAGCTTTTAACATTCCTATCAACACGGCAGCTTCTTCAATTTTAATATCAGTTACAGGTTTATTGAAAAATCGTCTGGAAGCTGCTTCTATGCCGTAAATATTTTCGCCGAAAGGCACAGTATTTAAGTATAATGTAAGTATTTCTTCTTTAGAGTATACTTCTTCTAATTTAGTTGCTAAAATAGCCTCTTTTGTTTTATTAACAAGCATGGTTAAAGGTCCAAAACGCTCCCGTCCATACATGTTTTTTGCTAATTGTTGTGTAATAGTACTGCCGCCGCCAGCATTTTTATTGTTCAGTAAGATAGATTTAAAAAGAACACGCAGCATACTACGAGAATCTACTCCCTCATGTTCAAAATAACGAGCATCTTCGGTAGCAACCAAGGCATTTACCAACTGTTTTGGAAGTTGTTCAAATTGTATATTGGTTCTATTCTCTGCAAAGAATTTCCCTAAAATTTCGCCATTATCTGCATAAATGATAGAAGCAGTTTGATTTTTGAAATCTTTTAGATCTTCTTCAGTATGCAACTCTCCAAAAGCACCCTTATAGACAGCGACTATAAACAGGCCGAAAAGAATGCTACCAATAACAATTAGGATACTAAAATATTTAAGAAGTTTTTTAAGCATAAAAAATTACCGTTACTAGCTAGTAACGGTAACAATATCTAAAAATTTTTGTTTTTAAAAGGAGTTATCCACTATTTATGAACACTTTAACATAAATGACTTACAACCTATATGTAACACCTACCATAATTCTTGGCATTAATTGAGGTTGCTTAACGGCTTTATTAGCATCTTTATAGGTGTAAGGATCACCATTGTTATCTGTTTGTTGAACTCTAATATTATCGTCATTTGGGTTAAAGGTAGTATCATGTCCACTTAAGGCACTGTTAAAGAAGTAATCAAGACCAGTAGCTAGTACCAAATCCAAATTTTTAGTCATTTTAAAATAGTTTTCAGCACCTAATCCAAGCCCCCATTGTTTAGATGTTATTTCAAAGTCTTCATTACTTCCAATATAGTTGAAATTACCCTTAAAAACTGAGTATCTAGGACCAAAAATTAAATATGAATCTTTAAAGTTGAAAAATTTATAAGGCATCATATAATCAACACGTATATCACTATTATGTCCATTTTTTTCAGGTACACCACCAGTATTGTTATTTATAAAAATCCGACGAACATCAGAGGCATTCCCCGGGTCTAACCAAGTGTATCCAACACCGAATCGTAGGTTTCAAGGAAGCCCTTCAGCAATATTATGAATAGAAAAACTACCATTAATTCCTATACCTCTGTTAAAACCAGTTATAAAACTAATAGAGTTTTTAGAGTTGGATTTTGTTTATGAAAAACTTAAAGGTGTAAAGGATAATAGGAGAGTACATGCAATGAGTAAAATTCTTAATTTCATTGTGTTTAAATTTAGTTTTGTTCAATTATATTGAACGCTTCAATCAAATTATTATTTTAATAGAAATGTTATTAATGTTTTAAAATTTAGGTAAACAAAAAACATTATGTAATTTTGCATTCTAATGAAAAAAAGCAGATATGTTTAACAAATACATTAAAATTTTAATAGCTGCTGCTATTGTGGCTTGGTCAGTTTTTGAATTCACTCAAAAGCATATTGGTAATGGTATTTCTTTGTTACTGTTGGCAGGTGTTTTTGTGTTCTTTTATTATAAAAACGAATTTATTCTTATGGCGTTTTTGCGATTGAGAAAGCAAGATTTTGCCGGAGCCCAAAAATGGTTGAGCTACATTAAAAATCCTTCAAGTGCTTTGGTACGTAAGCAAGAAGGGTATTATAATTTCCTTCACGGGATATTGGTTTCGCAAACTAATTTAACTCAGGCAGAAAAATATTTTAAGAAAGCATTGAGCTTAGGGCTTTCTATGAATCATGATATTGCTATGGCAAAATTACAATTGGCAGGAGTTGCATTGACCAGAAGAAGAAAACGTGAAGCTACCACTTTAATAACCGAAGCTAAAAAGTTAGATAAACATGGTGTGTTAACAGAGCAGATAAGAATGATGAAAGAACAAATGAAAAAGATTTAATGCTCTAAATAGTATAAACTAAAAAAGCCTCGGAATTTCCGAGGCTTTTTTATATATGATATAATGCAAAATTTATTTTTTAAACTTAGCATATTT
>JAGQYU010000303.1 GCA_020435885.1 Flavobacteriaceae bacterium | reverse complement strand
GTTATCAACAGCAAGATTGAAATTTGAAAATTGGAATTAATGTATTTTGTGTCTCAAATAATCATTTAAACTAAAAATAATTTTAATTCCTAAAACTTGTTAGTTTAAAATAAATTAATATTTTTGTCAAAAATTGACAAGTCAAATGAAAACTACATTTGGAGAATACATTCGATATTTAAGAACTAAAAATGAATTGACACTCACCCAACTTGCTGCAAAACTTGATTTAGACTCGGCAAACCTAAGTAAAATTGAAAATGGGATTCGTGATTTTGATGAAAAAAGGCTTCCAAAGTTATCGAGAATCTTTGGTATTAAACTTAAGAAGGTCAGAGAAGAGTATATAACTGACCAAATTGGAAAAAAGATTTATGAAACAAATTGTTCTAAGCAATTATTACGTATAGCTGAAGAAAAGGCAGAATATAGAAAATTATTAAATAGAAAAGAAAAAGCGTTATGAATATAGTATCATTTTTTGCAGGGGCTGGTGGCCTAGATTTAGGTTTTCAAAAAGCTGGTTTTAAAGTTATTTGGGCCAACGAGTTTGATAACGAAATATGGGAAACTTACGAAAAGAACCACCCAAATACAAAATTGGACCGTAGAAGTATTACTGAAATTGATGAAAAAGAAGTGCCTGATTGTGAAGGAATCATTGGTGGTCCCCCATGTCAAAGTTGGAGTGAAGCTGGAGCCTTGCGTGGTATAAATGATAAAAGAGGGCAATTATTTTTCGAGTTTATCAGAATTTTAGAAGCTAAACAGCCTAAATTCTTTTTAGCAGAAAATGTAAGTGGAATGCTACTTAACAGGCATAGTGAAGCCTTAATCAATATCAAAAATTTATTTAAAAATGCAGGCTATGAATTATCATTTAAAATGCTAAATGCTGCAGACTTTGGTGTCCCACAAGATCGAAAAAGAGTTTTTTTTGTTGGAATTCGTAAAGATCTTGGCTTTAAATTTCAATTTCCTAAACCATTGAAGAATAAAATATCACTTGAACAAGCTATAGGAGACCTTAGAGATAGTGTTGTTCCTGCAAGAGAAAGCAACAAAACAAACCAAGATAATTGTGAGATTCCAAACCACGAATACATGATTGGTGGATTTTCTTCAATGTTTATGTCTAGGAATAGAGTTAGGTGTTGGGACGAGCAATCATTTACCATACAGGCAGGTGGCCGACATGCACCGTTGCACCCTCAGGCTCCTAAAATGAAATTCATTGAGCAAGATAAAAGGGAATTTGTTAGGGGAAAAGAACATTTATATCGTAGGTTGAGTGTACGTGAATGTGCAAGAATACAAACCTTCCCAGATAATTTTAAGTTTTATTATACTAATATTGCAGTTGGGTATAAAATGATTGGAAATGCTGTCCCTGTAATACTAGCAAAACATATTGCCGAAAGTATAAAGCAACAAATTAGGCAATCTGAAAGTAAAAGTGCATTAACGGAATCTAAAATGGAACTTGATAAAATTGTTGTACCTTAATCTATGGCAAGCCAAGTGATAAATGGGAAAGCATTTGAGTATGCCCTTCTCTTAGAATTTTATAATCGTTTAGAAGTTATTACTTCCGTAAGTATAACAAAAAACGAATCATACCATATTGCTAAAGGTTATTTTGAAAGTTTTAAAGAAAATAAACAAGATACTTTTAGGATCACAGCAAGTGCTGCAATAAATTTCTTAGTTGACATCGAGCCTAGATTATCTAATGGAATAAGTAAAGATGATATTCTATTTCTTGAAATTGTAAGTGACAAAGCTGGGCAATCAGGTGATGTTCGGGATATTTTACTTATACGGTCACTTCAAAAATGGGAAATAGGAATTTCAGCTAAAAACAATCATAGAGCCGTTAAACACTCAAGGCTTTCTCTAAAAATAGATTTCGGTGAAAAATGGTTAAATGTACCATGCTCTCAGAATTATTTTGATGAAATTCGGCCTACATTTAAGATGCTTGAAGAAATAAAGGAAAAAGATAATTCTTCAAAATGGTCATCAATAGAGGACATGCATCAAATCGTATATATCCCAATACTAAATGCATTTCGTAAAGAACTTCTCCGCCTAGATGAGGAAAACCCTAATGTTGTTGCAGAAAATCTTGTTCAATATTTAATAGGAAATGAAGATTTTTATAAAGTAATTAAAGGAGATAAAATAGTTGAGATACAAGCATATAATCTTAATGGTACGTTAAATCTTCCTTTTGAAAAGATTAAACCCAAAGCAAAAATTCCAAAACTAAAATTACCCTCAAGACTTATTGAAATTGTCTATCAAGAAGATTCAACAACAACCTTGCTGGTATCTTTAAATGAGGGTTGGCAAATTTCTTTTAGAATACATAATGCCAGCTCGAGGGTCGAACCTTCATTAAAATTTGATATTAACCTTATTAGTGCTCCCCATACTCTATTTACAAATCACATTTTCATAAATGGAAACTAAGTATGGATTCCATACAACGGAACAGCGTTCCAAATTAATGAGCAAAATTAAAAGTAGAAATACCAAACCGGAAATTTTACTTAGAAAAGCTTTATGGAAAGAAGGAATTCGTTATAGGGTATCGAATAAAAAAATAATAGGTAAACCAGATATTTCAATTAAGAAACATAAGCTAGCTATTTTTGTAGATGGAGAATTTTGGCATGGCTACAATTGGAGTGAAAAAAAACAGAAAATTAAATCAAACAGAGAATACTGGATAAAGAAAATAGAGGGTAACATTGCAAGAGACAAAAAAAATAACCAAAAACTAAAAGAGAAAGGATGGATAGTTATTCGCTTTTGGGAAAAGCAAATAAGAAATAGCCTGTCAGATTGTGTTGAACAAATTAAACTTGAAATTAAAAAATTGCAATAATTATTTTTCCTTTTGTAAAGATACTTTTGTGTGTTTTTTCAACTTGCTTTTTAAAACAGCCATATCTTCGGAAACCTTCCTGTCTAGAATTTTGGCATAATGCTGTGTAGTTCTTAGTGATTTATGTCCAAGCATTTTGCTTACCGATTCAATTGGTACTCCATTTGATAATGTTATAGTTGTAGCAAAAGTATGCCGGGCCAAATGAGTAGTTAAATTTTTATTGATACCACATACATCTGCTATTTCTTTTAAATAGGCATTCGATTTTTGATTACTCAAAACGGGTAAAAGTATATCACTATTGATAATATCTTCATGCCCTTCATATTTCTTGATAATTTCCGTCGCAGCCGGAAGCAATGGAATACTGCTTCGGGTATCTGTTTTTGTCCTGTTAACCCTAACCCAAGTTTCCCCATCAATGCCAATAACCAAATTATCTTTAGACAACTTTTTGACATCAGAATAAGATAATCCTGTATAACAGCAAAAAACAAAAATATCCCTTACTTGTTCCAATCTTGGAACCAGGAATTTCTTTTCCATCATTTCATTTATTTCTTCTATGGTAAGAAATTCACGTTTTACCTCTTTAATACGTGCTTTGTAACTTCTGAAAGGGTCTCTATCAATCCAATTGTTGGCCAGGGCAATCAG
>JAGQYU010000051.1 GCA_020435885.1 Flavobacteriaceae bacterium | reverse complement strand
TCTTTAGAAAAAGTATTTAACGGATAAAAGGACAAAACGATGAAAAAAATTAGAGTTAAGCAAGTACGCAGTAAGATAAAACGTCCTCAAGATCAAAAAAGAACATTAGAGGCTTTAGGGTTACACAAAATGGAACAAGTTGTGGAGCATGAAGCTACCCCAGCTATCCTTGGTATGGTTAATAAAGTTAAACACTTAATTTCTGTAGAAGAAGTTAAATAAGATACAGTTATGGAATTAAATAACTTACAACCTGCAAAAGGTTCAGTTAAAAATAAAGGTAAAAGAGTAGGTAGAGGTCAAGGATCTGGTAAAGGTGGTACAGCCGCAAAAGGTCATAAAGGTGCCAAATCTCGTTCAGGATATTCTAAAAAGATCGGTTTTGAAGGAGGTCAAATGCCATTACAAAGACGTGTTCCTAAATTTGGTTTCAAAAACATTAACAGAGTTGAATACCAAGGAGTAAACCTTGATACTTTGCAAGCCTTAGTAGATAATGGAAAAATTAAAGATACAGTTACAATGGAATCTTTAGTTGAAAATGGTCTAGTACGTAAGAGTGATCTTGTAAAAATATTAGGTAGAGGAGAGTTGAAAGCTAAATTAAATGTTTCAGCACATAAGTTTACTGCAACAGCAAAAGCAGCTATAGAAAAAGCCGGAGGTGAAGCAGTAACTCTATAATCTTTGTTATATAGATGAAAAATTTTATACAAACTATACAAGATATTTGGAAAATTGAGGAGCTAAGAAACAAGATTATCCTTACATTAGGATTAATGGTTGTTTATCGCTTAGCCGCTCAATTGCCACTTCCTGGTATAGACCCAACTCAGCTAACCGGTTTACAGAATACTACCGATGCTAATAATTTACTTGGTTTATTAAATGCTTTTACAGGAGGTGCTTTTGCACAAGCTTCAGTAATGGCACTTGGAATTATGCCTTATATCTCTGCCTCTATTGTGGTTCAGTTGATGGGTATAGCCGTTCCATATTTACAGAAACTCCAAAAAGAAGGAGAAAGCGGAAGGAAGAAGATAAACCAGATCACCAGATGGTTAACCATTGGTATATTGTTAGTCCAAGCGCCTGCTTATATTGCAAGTTTACCAAGTTTAGGTATACCTGAAAGTGCATTTTTATTGGGTAGAGGTCTTACTTTCTGGTTCTCATCAATATTGTTGTTGACTACAGGAACTGTATTTGCTATGTGGTTAGGAGAAAGAATTACTGATAAAGGTATTGGTAACGGAATATCATTATTAATTATGATTGGTATCATAGCTAGACTTCCTGCTACTTTTATACAAGAGGTTTCTTCAAGAACTGAGCAAGGTAATGGTGGAGCGTTGATGATATTTATTGAAGTTGTAGTTTGGCTAGTAGTTATTTTATTATCAGTTTTCTTGGTTACTGCTGTGAGAAAAATAGCAGTACAGTATGCTAGAAGAACAGTTGCGGGGAATATTCAAGATGTGGCCGGAGCAAGACAATATATTCCATTGAAATTGAATTCAGCTGGTGTGATGCCAATTATCTTTGCACAAGCATTGATGTTTTTACCAGCATTGTTAGCAAATTCAAACAATGAAACAGTTCAGGCAATAGGCTTGCCATTTAAAAATATATTTGGTTTTTGGTATAATTTAGTATTTGCGATATTGATTATTGTTTTTAGTTATTTTTATACTGCAATAACAATACCTACCAATAAAATGGCTGATGATCTTAAAAGAAGTGGAGGTTTTTTACCGGGTATCAGACCAGGAAAAGAAACAGCAGATCATTTAGATGCTATATTATCAAGAATTACACTACCCGGTTCTATATTTTTAGCAGCATTAGCTGTTCTGCCGGCGTTGATCGTACAGGCAGGTGTACAAGCAGGGTGGGCTGTATTTTATGGAGGAACTTCATTGTTGATTATGGTTGGAGTTGCAATTGATACCATTCAACAAATAAATTCACACTTGTTAAATCGTCATTATGATGGTTTAATGAAAACTGGAACCAAAAGAAAATCTGTAGCTTAATTATGGCAAAACAACAAGCAATAGAACAAGACGGAACAATTATAGAAGCATTATCTAATGCTATGTTTCGAGTTGAACTAGAGAATGGTCATATTGTTACAGCACATATTTCTGGTAAAATGCGTATGCATTACATAAAGCTTTTACCGGGTGATAAAGTAAAATTAGAAATGAGCCCTTATGATTTATCTAAGGCTCGTATAACTTACAGATACTAAAAATTTAACGATGAAAGTTAGAGCATCAGTAAAGAAAAGAAGTGCCGAATGCAAAATAGTTCGCAGAAAAGGCAGATTATATGTAATCAACAAAAAGAATCCTAGATTTAAACAAAGACAAGGATAATTATGGCAAGAATAGCAGGAATTGACGTACCAAAAAACAAAAGAGGAGTTATTGCATTAACTTACATCTTTGGTATTGGTGATAGTAGAGCTAAAGAAATTTTAGCAGATGCAAAAGTAAGCGAAGATACTAAAGTTAATGATTGGACTGATGATGAGATCAGCCGAATCAGAGAGCAGGTAGCCAAGTACACTATTGAGGGTGAACTTCGTTCTGAAACTCAATTGAACATTAAACGTTTAATGGATATTGGTTGTTATAGAGGTATCCGCCACAGAGCAGGATTGCCTTTAAGAGGTCAAAAAACCAAAAACAACTCTAGGACAAGAAAAGGTAAAAGAAAAACTGTTGCTAATAAGAAAAAGGCAACTAAATAATAGCTAATTTGTTATGGCGAAATCGAATACAAAATCAAGTGTAAAAAAACGTAAAGTTATTATTGATGCTATTGGCGAAGCACATATCAATGCTACATTCAATAATATCATTATATCTTTGACCAACAAAAAAGGAGATGTAATTTCTTGGTCTTCAGCTGGTAAGCAAGGATTTAGAGGTTCTAAAAAGAATACTCCTTATGCTGCACAAATGGCTGCAGAGGATTGCTCTCAAGTAGCTTATGAAGCAGGATTGAGAAAAGTAAAAGTTTACGTTAAAGGACCAGGAAATGGTAGAGAATCAGCTATCAGATCAATCCATAATGCAGGTATTGAAGTAACAGAAATTGTAGATGTTACTCCACTACCACACAACGGATGCCGTCCACCAAAAAGAAGAAGAGTATAATTAATTAAATTTTAACCGAAAGGATGTTAGATTATCGAAGGATAAGCCTTAATTCATAATCCCTTTCATTAATAAAATAGAAAATGGCAAGATATACAGGACCAAAAACTAAGATTGCTCGTAAATTCGGCGAAGCAATATTCGGAGATGACAGATCTTTCGAAAAACGTAATTACCCTCCGGGACAACATGGATTAGCTAAAAGAAGAAGCAAAAGATCTGAGTATGCAATGCAATTGCAAGAAAAACAAAAAGCTAAATATACTTATGGTATTTTAGAGCGTCAGTTCAGAAATTTGTTTGAAAAAGCTTCTCGTTCAAAAGGTATTACTGGTGAAATTTTACTTCAATTGTGTGAATCTCGTCTTGACAATGTAGTATACAGAATGGGAATTTCTCCATCTAGAAGAGGAGCACGTCAATTAGTTTCGCATAGACATATTACTGTTAACGGAGAAATCGTTAACATTCCATCATATACTTTAAAAGCTGGTGATGTAGTAGCTGTAAGAGAAAAATCTAAATCATTAACTGCTATCGTAAGTTCTGTTTCTAACAACAGTTCAATCTACGAGTGGTTAAATTGGAATACTGATACCATGCAAGGTACATTTATTTCAGTGCCAGAAAGAATACAAATACCAGAAAATATAAATGAACAATTTATTGTAGAGTTGTACTCTAAATAATTAAAGATATTAATTAAACTTATGGCAATTTTAAATTTTCAAAAACCCGATAAAGTAATAATGATCGAATCTACCGATTTTGAAGGTAGATTTGAGTTCAGACCTTTAGAACCCGGTTACGGGTTAACTGTGGGTAATGCTTTGCGTAGAGTATTATTATCATCTCTGGAAGGATATGCAATTACATCTTTAAGAATTGAAGGGGTAGAACACGAGTTTTCTACAATAAAAGGAGTGGTTGAAGATGTAACTGAAATAGTTTTAAACTTAAAACAAGTTCGTTTTAAACAACAAATTGAAGATACTGATAACGAAACTGTTACTGTTTCAATTTCAGGTCAAGAGCAATTAACTGCAGGAGATTTCCAAAACTCCATTTCAGGTTTTCAAGTTTTAAATCCTGAGTTGGTTATCTGTAACATGGAAAAATCAGTTAAACTTGATTTGGAATTCACTATAGAAAAAGGCAGAGGTTTTGTTTTATCCGAAGATAATAAAAAATCAAATGCTCCACTTGGTACTATCTTTATGGATGCAATTTTTACACCTATAAAAAATGTAAAATATGCTATTGAGAACTATCGTGTTGAACAAAAAACTGACTACGAAAAGTTAGTTTTTGATATTGTTACTGACGGTTCAATTAATCCAAAAGATGCCTTAACTGAAGCTGCTAAAATATTGATTCATCACTTTATGTTATTCTCTGATGAAAGAATAACGCTTGAAGCTGATGAAATTGCTCAGACTGAATCTTACGATGAAGAATCACTTCATATGAGACAGTTATTAAAGACCCGTTTAATTGATATGGATCTTTCTGTAAGAGCATTAAACTGTTTAAAAGCTGCTGAAGTTGATACATTAGGAGATTTAGTATCATTCAATAAAAATGATTTGATGAAGTTTAGAAACTTTGGTAAAAAATCACTTACTGAACTAGATGAGCTAGTTAATAGTAAAGGATTGACTTTCGGAATGGATTTAAGTAAATATAAGTTAGATAAAGAATAAGTTGAAAGATGAGACACGGAAAGAAAATAAATCATTTAGGAAGAAAAACAGCCCATAGAAAGTCTATGCTTGCTAATATGGCTTGTTCTCTAATTGAACATAAGCGTATTAACACAACATTGGCTAAAGCAAAAGCTATAAGACAATATGTTGAGCCATTAATTACTAAATCCAAAGAAGATTCTACTCATAATAGAAGGATTGTTTTTAGTTATTTGAAAAACAAATATGCTGTTACTGAATTATTCAGAGAAGTAGCTACAAAAGTGGCTGACAGACCAGGAGGTTATGTAAGAATCATAAAACTTGGTAACAGGTTAGGTGATAATGCTGAAATGGCTATGGTAGAGTTAGTTGATTACAACGAGCTTTACAATCCTAATGGTAAGAAGAAAAAAACTACTAGAAGAAGTAGAAGAAGTGGAGGCAAAGCTACTGAAAATGCTGCCCCTGCTGCTGAAACTAAAGAAGAGAAATCACCTGAAGGGGAAGAATAAAAAATGATGTTAATAAACATTGAAATATTAAAAAAGGATAAACATTTAAGTTTATCCTTTTTTTATTAATAAAAAAATCATATTTTCATTGAAAAATATAATATTATGAAAAATTTCTTAGTAACCTTATTAATTTTATGTCCTATTCTTTTTATATATGGGCAAAAAAATGATCCAAATGTAAGATCAGGTCAGATTTATAGATATAACCCTATACTTTCTAGTAATATTAATAAATATTTAGGAGGTGGAGAAACTATAAAAGGATCGCGGTTTGTTTTTAAAGGCTTCAATCAAAAAGGAATTCTTTTTATGAATGGCCAATCATATACAGCCAGAGGTTTAAATATTGATGCTATAGATAATGATCTAATTTCACTTGTAGGAACTGATTCAGTTCTTGTTTATGAAAAAAATAAAATAGATTCTGTTTTAATAATGGGGCGTAAATTTAAAAAGTTCGAAGATGATCTTTTTTATGAAGTACTTTTTGAAAGTAATAAGGGTGATTTACTTAGGAAATATAATTGTTCTATAATAGAAGGCTATAATAATGTTATGAAAGGAGTTAAGGAAGATGATAGTTATAAATTAAAAGAGAATTATTATTTTTATAAAAATAAAGATTTTGTAAAATTCGATTCAAATAAAAAGAGTATTTTAAGATTATTGCATGATAAAGAACAAAATGTTAAAAAGTACATTAAGGATAACAATTTGTCTTTTAAAGATAAAGAAGGTTTAATAAAAGTATTTGAGTATTATAGTACCATCTAGAATTAAAAAAGGGTAAACATTTAAGTTTATCCTTTTTTTTATACTAATTTTGAAAAATTCAAAAAATATAAAAGTGAAATATCAACCACGAAAAAAAGCAATACTTTTATTAGCAGACGGAACAATTTTTGAAGGCAAGTCCATCGGAATTGAAGGAACCGCAACAGGCGAAATTTGTTTTAACACCGGTATGACGGGTTATCAGGAAATTTTTACTGATCCTTCCTATTTTGGGCAGTTAATGGTAACTACTAACGCTCATATTGGTAATTATGGAATCAATGAAGATGAAGTCGAATCAGAAGGAATCAAAATTGCTGGACTTATCTGTCGTAATTTTAGCTTTGATTATTCTCGTCCAATAGCTGATGGCTCATTAAAAGAATGGTTTGAAAAACATAAACTTGTGGCTATTTCTGAAGTTGATACCAGAGCGCTAGTTTCATACATAAGAGACAATGGCGCTATGAATGCCATCATTTCTACAGAAACGGATGATGTTGAAAAATTAAAACAATTGCTTTCTGAAGTACCTGATATGGAAGGCTTGGAGTTGGCATCAAAAGTATCAACTAAAGAGCCTTATTTTGTTGGTGATGAAAAAGCTTCTTATAAAATAGCTGCATTAGATATCGGCATAAAAAAGAATATTTTGAGGAATTTTGTTAAACGTAATGCTTACGTTAAAATATTCCCTTATAATGCTACTTTTGAAGAAATGCAAAGTTGGAACCCTGATGGATATTTCCTTTCTAATGGCCCCGGAGACCCTCAGCCACTAAAAGAGGCACAAGATGTTGCTAGAGAAATAATTAAAAGAGATTTGCCTTTATTTGGTATTTGTTTGGGCCATCAGGTTATAGCATTGGCTAATGATATACCAACTTATAAAATGCACCATGGTCATAGAGGTATTAACCATCCTGTAAAAAATATTATCACCGGAAAGGGTGAAATTACTTCTCAAAATCATGGTTTTGCGGTTGATAGAGAAAAAACAGAGGCACACCCTAATGTAGAAATCACACATTTACATTTGAATGATAATACAGTGGCAGGGATACGTATGAAAGATAAAAAATGCTTTTCTGTGCAATATCATCCTGAAGCTAGTCCTGGCCCACATGATGCTGATTATCTGTTTGATCAGTTTTTTGAAATGATCAAAAACAATAAAAATTAACATCTGTATTTGTCGAAAACGTTATCGTACAAAAAGTTGATTTTTAAGCATCTAAAGCTCACAATTTTGTAAATTTACATTGCAATTTTTAACGAAAAAACAATTAATAAAATGAGTATAATTGTAAACATACACGCACGTCAAATTTTTGATTCTAGAGGGAATCCAACAGTTGAAGTTGACGTAATTACCGAGAGTGGAGTTGTTGGTAGAGCAGCAGTTCCTTCGGGTGCATCTACTGGAGAACATGAGGCTGTTGAGCTTAGAGATGGTGGAAAAGAATATATGGGTAAGGGAGTTTTAAAAGCTGTTGATAATGTAAATTCCAAGATTGCCGAAGAGTTACTGGGAATTTCCGTTTTTGAGCAAGAGTTGATAGACAAAATAATGATTGAACTCGATGGTACTCCTAATAAATCAAAATTGGGTGCTAATGCTATTTTAGGTGTTTCATTGGCAGTTGCTAAAGCAGCAGCATTGGAGTTGGATATGCCTTTATATAGATATGTAGGTGGAGTTAGTGCTAAAACACTTCCTGTTCCTATGATGAATATTATTAATGGAGGTTCACATTCTGATGCTCCTATTGCTTTTCAGGAATTTATGATTATGCCCGTAAAAGCTGATAGTTTCAGCAAGGCATTACAAATGGGTACTGAAATATTCCATAACCTTAAAAAAGTATTGCATGACAGAAATTTAAGTACCGCTGTGGGTGATGAAGGTGGCTTTGCACCAACACTTGACGGAACTGAAGATGCTATTGAAACTATTGCTAAAGCAGTTGAAAAAGCAGGTTACAAATTTGGTGATGAAGTTATGATAGCTTTAGACTGTGCTTCTGCAGAGTTTTATGTAGATGGTAAGTATGATTATACAAAGTTTGAAGGAGATAAAGGTGCTCTAAGAACTTCTGCTGAGCAAGCTGATTATTTAGCAGGTTTGTGTGCTAAGTATCCTATCATATCTATTGAAGATGGTATGGATGAAAATGATTGGGAAGGTTGGAAACTCCTTACAGAAAAAATTGGAGATAAAGTACAATTAGTAGGTGATGATCTTTTTGTTACTAACGTAAAACGTTTATCACAAGGTATTGAAAAGGGAATCGCTAATTCAATATTGATAAAAGTAAATCAAATAGGTACTTTGACTGAAACTATTGCTGCCGTTAATATGGCTAAAAATGCAGGTTATACTTCAGTTATGAGTCACAGATCAGGTGAAACAGAAGATAATACTATCGCTGATTTGGCAGTTGCTTTAAATACGGGTCAAATAAAAACCGGTTCGGCTTCCAGAAGTGACAGAATGGCCAAATATAATCAGCTATTAAGGATTGAAGAAGAGCTGGGTGAAGTAGCTTATTATCCACAAGAAAAAGCATTCAAGATTTAAAGTAATCATAAATTATTTAATAATTGTAGAGCCAATCTTTTTAAAAAGGTTGGCTCTATTTTTTTATAATCTTTCCACTTATAGCGTAACTTTTGTTACGCCATTGATTATTAATGACATATGTCATGTTTATTTAGGCTTCCAGATTTTAACTTTGGTTGATTAGACATATTGTTACCAATAAACAATTAAAATTATGATTACTTTAAAAGATAAATTGTACGAAAAAATTCAAGAACACAGGCCAAGAACAGAAAGGCTTTTAAAAGAATTTGGAGACAGAGTTATTGATCAGGTTACCGTATCTCAAGCCATTGGTGGTATGCGTGGAATTAAAAGTTTAGTTACGGATATTTCTTACTTAGACCCTAACGAAGGAATACGCTACAGAGGGTACACCTTGCCAGAAGTTTTAGAAAAACTACCAAAACCAAAAGATGCGGAAATGCCTTATGTAGAAGGGTTGTATCATTTGCTGTTGACAGGAGAAATTCCAACTGAGAAAGAAGTAGAGGAGTTAATGATCAATTTAAGGAACAGACGTATTATACCTCATTATGTATGGAATGTTATTGATTCCTTCCCCAGTGAAAGCCACCCTATGGCAATCATGTCTGCAGCTGTTATGAGCTTGCAGAGAGAGTCGCATTTTAATGTGATGTATAAACAAGGGTTAAATAAAATGGATTACTGGGCGCCTACATATGAAGATGCTACTAATTTATTAGCCAAAATGCCTTTGATAGGTGCTTATATTTACAATAAATTATATCATCCCGAAAAAGGACATCGTTATCCTGATCCTTCTTTAGACTTAGGAGCCAATTTTGCTTATATGATGGGTAAAGATAAGCCTTATGATGATGTATCGAGGTTGTATTTTATCATCCATGCAGATCATGAAAGTGGAAACGTAAGTGCACATACTGGCCATTTGGTTGCTAGTTCACTTTCTGATGTATATTATTCAATTTCAGCCATGATAAATGGTTTGGCAGGCCCGCTACATGGTTTGGCTAATCAAGAGGTATTACGATGGTTAT
>JAGQYU010000302.1 GCA_020435885.1 Flavobacteriaceae bacterium | reverse complement strand
CTTTTTTCTTACTAAAAAATAACTTTCTAACAAGAAAAGCTACTGCTAATACCAAGGCAATATAAACTATAGCTGTTTGTATCATTAGTTTAAAAATGTATATGTTAAAAATGATGCTACATATGCCAACACTGTCATACCTATTAATTGCAAAACAGGCCATTTCCAGCTATTAGTTTCTTTTTTAACCACTGCTAACGTACTCATACATTGCATGGCAAAAGCATAAAATACTAACAAAGACATCCCCACCGGTAAATTGAACCTTTTACCTCCTGTATCAATATTAACTTCACGGTTTAAACGATCTTTTATGGTAGAAGTATCTGCATCACCGCCTACACTATAAATTGTGGCTAATGTACTTACAAAAACTTCCCTTGCCGCAAAGGAACTAATAAGGGCAATCCCTATCTTCCAGTCATATCCTAGAGGTTTTATAACCGGTTCAATAGACCTACCTGCAATACCTATGTACGATTGTTCAAGTTTGTACGATGCTATTTTTTTATCAATATTTTCTGTTGATAAATGTGGATTGTTCTCAATAACAGTTTCTTCTGCTTTATGAAAAGACTCAGGCCCATTGGAAGCTAAAAACCATAACACAATAGATATGGCTAAAATTATTTTACCTGCTCCAAAAACAAAAGATTTTGTCTTTTCTAAAACCGTGTAAAACACATTTTTCAATGATGGTAATTTGTAATTAGGCATTTCAATCACAAAGAAGCTATTACCTTTTACTTTCAATGTGTTATGAAGTAAAAAACCTGAGATTATTGCCGCCATAAATCCCAACAGATAAAATCCCATCATGGTTAAACCCTGCAAACTAAAAATACCTAAAATCCTTTGGTTAGGAATTATCAACGCTATGATTATGGCATAAACCGGAAGGCGTGCCGAGCAAGTTGTAAATGGAATTACCAGGATGGTAACCAAACGTTCTTTCCACCCTTCTATATTTCTAGCAGCCATAATGGCCGGAATAGCACACGCAGTTCCTGATATCAACGGAATAACACTTTTTCCGCTCATTCCAAAGCGTCTCATAATTTTATCCATTAAAAAAACCACTCTGCTCATATAACCTGTTTCTTCAAGAATGGATATTAAAAAGAATAAAATGGCTATCTGCGGTATAAAAATTACTATTCCTCCTATCCCGGGGATAATTCCTTCTGCCAATAAATTTGTTAAAGGCCCTTTTGGTAATTGATCTTTTGTCCACTGACTAAAATCTGCAAAAGTGGCATCTATAAAGTCCATCGGCACACTTGCCCAATCAAAAATTGATTGAAATACCAATAACAATATTGTAGCAAAGATTATATAACCAAAAATTTTGTGTGTAAGTATTCTGTCTAATTTAAATCGGAGGCTTTTGTCTTTAGAAACATCTACATGATACGTCTTTTTAAGGATATCATTAATGTACTGATAACGCAAAATCGTTTCTTTATTTTGTAATTTTTTTAGCCTACTTTCATCATAGCCAAGTTTAGTAATACGTTCTTTGATAGATGTGCCAATACTTGTACAATTATGATGTTGTGTTACTACCAGCCAAGCTTTATACAGCGGAAACTCTGAAAAGTTCTCGCTTAGCTCTTTAAAAAATTCATTATCAATTCTTTCAGAAATATTGGCAATAGAACTTGTATTTACCTCTTTATAGTTGATGATAGCTTTTTTAAGTGCATCTATACCGATATTTTTTCTGGCACTTACTAAAATCACTTCAGAGTTCAACTCCTTTTTTAGTAATTCAATATCAATAGAAATGCCCTTCCTTTCCATCCTATCTGCCATATTGATCACTAAAATGGCAGGTATTCGTAAGTCCTTGATTTGCGAAAAAACGAACAGATTTCGTTTCAAATTCTCAACATCAGCCACCACAACGGCTACATCAGGATATTCGGCATGTTCTGAATTTAAAAAAGTTTGAAGTACAATATTTTCATCTAAACTTGTAGGATTGATACTATATGTTCCCGGAAGATCAACAACGGAAGCTGTGTGTTGATCATCTAACTTTGCAGTACCTTTTTTCTTTTCTACGGTTACACCGGGATAATTTCCTACTTTTTGATTGAGGCCTGTTAATTGATTGAACAAAAGTGATTTACCAGTATTTGGATTACCAACTAAAGCTACTTTTATGACTTCAGTTTTTCGCATAGATTTTCGCTTTTGGTAATTTTAATAAGGCTTGCGGTTTCTTTTCTAATAGCTAAATGGCTTCCATTTACTCTAATGTATAATGGATCATGTAAAGGAGCTATCTGTATCAATTCAACTTCTTTACCAGGTAAACAGCCCATTTCCAATAACTTAAGAGGAATTACATCTAAAGGAATCTCATCAATTATTCCTCTTTCTCCAACCAATAAACTCGCAATTGTGTTCAATTTTTATTTAGATTGATTATAAATACTCTGCGAAAATACATTTTTTTCAACAATAAAAAACATGATATTTATCATTTAATTATCGTCTTCTTTTTTTAAGATGTTAATATCTTCCACTATTCTTTTGATGTCTTCTTTATTGGTACCATCGTAGAATCCTCTTATCTGTTTCTTCTTGTCAACCAAAATAAATTGTTCGGTGTGAATAAAATCCTGAATGCCTCCATCACCTTCATCCAACACAGCAAAATACGACTTACGTGCCAACTCATAAATATGCTTTTTATCACCTGTAACCAAGTTCCACTTTCCATCAATTGCACCTTTTTTTTCGGCGTAAACCTTTAGCACAGAAACACTGTCAATATCAGGAGTTAC
>JAGQYU010000301.1 GCA_020435885.1 Flavobacteriaceae bacterium | reverse complement strand
ATCATAAGATTTGTTATTCTCAACTATTTCAGATAAATAACGGGTTCTGTTTGGAGGAATAACGTATTGTTTCTCAGATAGTTCATTAGTTATTTTGAAATTACTATTAAAATCAGCTTTAGTTTTTTTGTTGAGGATATCGATGATAGCTTTGTAAAGTGTATTAGCTCCCGGATCATTAAATTGTGATGCAATAGTTCCGTAAACGGGCATTTCGTCGACTGGTTTTTCAAATAAATGATGATTGCGTTGGTATTGCTTTTTTACATCTCTGAGTGCATCTAAAGCACCGCGTTTATCAAATTTATTCAGTGCAATTATATCTGCAAAATCAATCATATCAATCTTTTCCAGTTGTGTAGCGGCGCCGTATTCCGGAGTCATTACATATAAAGAAACGTCGGAGTGGTCTAAGATTTCGGTATCAGATTGCCCTATACCGGATGTTTCCAATATAATGAGGTCGAATTGAGCAGTTTTTAAGATATTGATAGCACTACTTACATGCTTGGATAATGCCAAATTAGATTGCCGTGTAGCCAACGAACGCATATAAACTCTGTTATTTTTAATAGAGTTCATTCTAATCCTGTCACCTAGCAGAGCACCTCCGGTTTTTCTTTTAGATGGATCTACTGATATGATTCCTAGTGTTTTATTCTCAAAATCATTTAAAAAACGCCTTACAAGCTCATCAACCAATGATGATTTTCCTGCGCCACCGGTACCGGTAATACCTAGAACAGGAATATGTTGGTTTTTGGCTTCAATTTTTATTTTTTCTAATAATTCCTTATGATCTTCCGGATAATTCTCTGCTGCTGAAATTATTTTTGCTAATGTTGAATTATCTTTCTTTGGAAGCTCTTTAATGGAAACATCTATTTCTTTTCCTGTTGGGAAATCACACTTTTCAACCATATCATTGATCATTCCCTGAAGCCCCATTTTTCTGCCATCATCGGGTGAATAGATTCTGGCAATGCCATAATTCATTAGGTCTTCTACCTCTTCTGGGAGGATAACGCCCCCGCCCCCGCCAAAAATCTTTATTTGTGGAGCTCCTTTTTCCTGTAAAAGATCGTACATATATTTAAAGTACTCATTATGACCTCCTTGATAGGAAGTCATGGCAATGGCATTAGCATCTTCTTGAATGGCAGTGTTTACTACTTCTTCCACGCTTCTGTCATGGCCAAGATGTATCACTTCTACGCCGGTAGCTTGAATGATGCGACGCATGATGTTGATGGCCGCATCGTGACCATCAAAGAGAGATGCTGCAGTAACAATTCTTATTTTATTGATTGGTTTGTAAATTTTTTCTTTCTCCATTGACAAATTCGTAAAATCAATGATGCAATTTACAATTTAAATTCGGTTTTTTTAAAAGAGGTATTTTGTAAAAGCCCAGAATTTACGATTTTGGATATAGGTAGTGTTATTTTCATTTTGATAGGCTTCTTTTTCAAAACTTATAGTATGGTAAGCCTTATTCCAATCTCTCAATCTGATAAGATGAAATAAAAATTCAATAACATACCATATAAAGAAAAATACCCATAGGAGTTCTATTTGTTGTTTTAAATGGATGCGTTCGTGGTTAATTAACTCATAATTATCTGAAA
>JAGQYU010000050.1 GCA_020435885.1 Flavobacteriaceae bacterium | reverse complement strand
TCTCGGGGGCAATTCTACCCACCATGTCTGTGTTTAGGTTACAAACAGTATTTTCAAGAGGAAAAATAGGGTTTTCGGTATAGTATTTTGAACCATATAACCCAATCTCTTCTCCGGTTACATGAAGAAATAATAGAGAGCGTTTTGGCCCATTACCATCCTTTACGGCTTTTTGAAAGGCTTCAGCAATTTCCAGTAATGAAACCGTACCGCTACCATCGTCATCGGCACCATTATAAATTTCACCGTCACGCATACCCACGTGGTCATAATGCGCAGAAAGCACAATAACTTCATCTGGTTTTTCAGAACCTTTAATAAAAGCTACTACATTTTCAGAAGGTTTTGGTTCTTTTTGCCTTCCAAAATATTCGGCTGGAATAGCTTGAAAATAGGTCTTATTATTCCAAGGCGAGGTAATACCCTGCGATATATAAAAGTTTTTTAAATACTCGGCCGCCATTTTTTGACCGGGCTCTCCCGTCATTCTTCCTTGCATTTTATCGTCTGCAAATTGATACAGATGCGTTTTTAGATTTTCAGCAGTAATGGTATTCGCGTAGTCAATTCTTGTTAGCTTTTTTGTTGCGGTATAATTTGTTTGAGCAGTATTACAAGAAACTAAACCAATAACAAAAAGTAGTACAACTATTTTTTTCATTTTTTTGATATTAAGTGATAAATATACTGTAACATTTGCTTCATTTTAATAAAGAAATGTGAAAATTGAATAATTCTTCTGTGAAGATGGGGAAATATAAAACTTTAGTTATCCGAAGCAGCTAATTACTATTGTAAATTGTATTTTTATAGTGCCATTTTTTCAAGGTGCATTCTTCTTTATATGAAAAATCAAAAACCTAAAGTTGTTATTGTTGGTGCCGGTTTTGGCGGTATTTCCATGGCCAAGTATTTTAAAAACAAACCGGTTGACGTTTTACTCATTGACCAAAATAATTTTCACAATTTCCAGCCTTTAATGTATCAAATAGCTACGGGAGGATTAGAGCCTTATAGCATTGCGTACCCGGTGAGGCGAATTTTCAGAAATTATAAAAATGTACGTTGCAGAATGGCGTTTGTGGAGTCGGTTGTAGTTTCTGAAAAAAAACTGAAGACCTCTATTGGCGATATTTTTTACGATTATTTAATTGTAGCTACGGGAAGTAAAACCAATTATTTCAATTTTGAGCCTATAAAAGATAAGCTGCTTACCTTAAAATCGATACCTGATGCTTTAAATATTCGAAGTTTTTTATTTCAGAATTTAGAAAAAGCATTGTCCAATGAAACCCAAGATTTACCCGAAGTTTTAAATATCGCTATTGTAGGTGGAGGCCCTGCGGGAATTGAATTGGCCGGTGCTTTAGCCGAAATGAAACGCTATGTCATCCCGAAAGATTTCCCCGAGTTAGACACCTCCAAAATGAATATCCATCTCTACGAAGCAGGGGAAGATTTATTGGGCGCCATGTCTCAAGAAGCTTCAGACAAAGCCCTTGAATATTTAGAAGGATTGGGCGTTCATGTATTTTTGAATACACGGGTAAGTGGGTACGATGGTACTGCTTTACTTTTGCCGGACAATACGAAGTTTTATACCGATACCGTTATTTGGACTGCCGGGGTTAAAGGGGCTCCCATAGATGGAATCCCTTCGGAAGCTATTATTGGTGGAAACCGAATTTTAGTGGATGCTTATAACAGCGTAGTAGGAACCGAAAATGTATTTGCTATAGGCGATGTTGCTGCTTGCTTGAATGATGAAAATCCAAGAGGTTTGCCCATGCTTGCTCCGGTGGCACAGCAACAAGGGAAGCATTTGGCAAAGAATATTGTAACCCATTTGAATGGAAAACCCATGAAACCCTTTCGATATTTCGATAAAGGAACTATGGCTACCATAGGAAGGCGAAAAGCAGTGGTAGATTTACCCAAGTGGAAATTTCAAGGAACCTTTGCCTGGATGGTGTGGATGTTTATCCACATTATGTCTTTGGTAGGTTTTAGAAACAAGGTGGTGGCATTATTAGGGTGGATGTTGAGCTATTTTACCTATGATAAGCCTTTGGGGTTAATAATTAGAAGGTTCACAAAATAAAAAGTTCCACAAATATGTGGAGCTTCTGCGAAGAAAGAGGGGTTACCTTTGGTGATGCCCAAAAGAGGTATCCAATACAATCATAGAAACCTACGCAAGTTTCACTTGCTAATTTTTGTCTTCATTTATTTATGAAATTAAAATTTCAACATTTCTGAAAACAAAAAACCTACAACAATTGTTGTAGGTTTCTTTTTGCGGAGAAAGAGGGATTCGAACCCCCGGAGGTGTGACCCTCAACGGTTTTCAAGACCGCCGCATTCGACCACTCTGCCATTTCTCCTAAGCGGATGCAAATATAAAACCCTTTTTTATTTTCTAAAACATTTTTTACAATAAAAATATTTTTTATTCCAAACTATTCTATTTTTGTTCTATGACAGAATGGTATCATTATATTTTACTTATAGTTATCGGTTTTATTGTTGGAGTTATCAATACCTTGTCCGGAGGTGGATCTACACTCACACTACCAATTCTAATCTTTCTAGGGTTACCTTCGGCGACAGCTAATGGTACTAACCGTATAGCTATTCTGATTCAAACCATTTTTGCATTTTTAGGTTTTAGAAGCAAAGGTGCAACCAAAAATTACAGTCCCTTTGCATGGTATTTAGCTCTTTCATCAACCATTGGGGCAATTATTGGAGCTAAGATAGCCATTGATATTAAAGACGAACTATTCAATCGTATTTTGGCCATTGTGATGCTGCTTATTGTAGGATCAATGGTGATAAGTCCCAAAAAAAATCTTGACCAATTAACTGAACGGATAACCGGAAAACATGCCCTTTGGGGAAGTATTGCCTTCTTTTTCATCGGTGTTTACGGTGGTTTTTTACAAGCAGGTGCAGGTATTATTATGTTACTGGCATTGTCAAATATCAATCACATGACATTGATTAGGTCTAATGTGGTGAAAGCTATGGTAATGACTATTTACATAACCGCTACCCTACTCGTTTTTGGACTCAATGGAAACTTAGATTGGGGGATTGGACTTGTTATGGCCATTGGTCAGGCGCTTGGAGGTTGGCTTACCAGCCGATGGTCAGTCAATAAAGGAGATGGAATTGTAAAATTCTTTTTAATAGCTATGGTCTTGATTATGGCTGTAAAACTCTGGTTTTTCTAACGTTTTACTTCAAAAACATCAAATAGTTGAATAGCAGTTTTTGTATAGATAACTTCTGATACTTCACATAATGGAGAACCAATATATAACCAGTTTATAAATTCTGTAAGCACTAGGCTATCACCTTCCACTTCAATATAAACATCGCCATTAGGTTTATTCATCACAAAACCTTTTAGCAATAAACTATCAGCTTTATCTTTTGTATATTTTCTAAACCAAACACCTTGCACCCTGCCCTTTACTGTTATTTTATATGCTTTTAGTTCCATGTGGTAAAATTAAAGAATTGTATCTGTAATATTTATTTTAAATTTGTTGATCTATTCAAAAAACTGAAAATGAGTAATTCCTTCGGAAAATTATATACACTTACTACTTTTGGCGAATCGCATGGGCCAGCAATAGGTGGTATTATTGACGGTTGCCCGGCGGGTTTAGAACTTGATCTTAAAGCTATTCAATATGAACTGGACAGGCGAAAACCCGGTCAATCAGCTATTGTTACCCAACGTAAGGAACCTGATGAAGTAGAATTTTTATCAGGTATTTTTGAAGGGAAAACTACCGGAACTTCCATTGGTTTTATTATTAAAAATACCAATCAAAAATCAAAAGATTATTCAGATATAAAGAATACTTTCAGGCCCTCGCATGCAGATTATACGTATACTCAGAAATATGGTCTAAGAGATTATAGAGGCGGTGGGCGCTCATCGGCAAGAGAAACTGCAAACTGGATCGTTTCCGGAGCCATTGCAAAGCAACTATTAAAAGGAATTTCTATTAATGCCTATACATCATCCGTTGGAGAAATTACTTTAGATAAAGAACTGCAAGATATTGATTTTCATAATACTGAATCTAATTCCGTAAGATGCCCTGATGAAGCTACGGCTGAAAAAATGATAGAACATATCAAAGAAATTAAAAAGCAAGGTGATACCATTGGAGGCACTATAACTTGTGTTGTAAAGAATGTACCTATTGGTCTTGGCGAACCTGTTTTCAATAAACTACATGCTGAATTGGGCAAAGCAATGCTCTCCATCAATGCTGTTAAAGGTTTTGAATATGGCAGTGGTTTTGAAGGTACTAAACTAAAAGGTTCTCAGCATAATGATGCTTTTAATACAAATGGCACAACCAAAACAAACCTTTCCGGTGGAATTCAAGGGGGTATTTCTAACGGAATGGATATTTATTTTAAAGTTGCTTTTAAACCTGTGGCTACCTTACTCCAAAAGTATGAAACAATCAATTCTGAAGGTGAACGTGTTGAAGTACAAGGCAAAGGAAGGCACGATCCATGTGTTGTACCCAGAGCTGTACCAATTGTTGAGGCATTAACAGCTATGGTATTGGCAGACTTTTACTTACTCAATAAAAGCATCAAACTTTAAAAAATTTAACACTTTTTCTTATCAACAAAGTACCTGATTTCTTGATTTCTTGATGTAGATTTAAGCATCGAAAAATCTGAATACATAAAAGGTAGAGGTGCACAAATCAATACGCACAATCATTTTTTGCAACATAATTATATTGCTGAAAATGAATATCTTAATTATTGTTATTTAGAGGGTGAAAATACTGAAAGTACTAGAACCCAGTATATTGAAATATTTCCAAAGACTATTGTCAACAAGGTTGTAAGCCCAGATCTTGGGCTGTGTTACTCTATGAATCCTTATCAAGGGTGCGAGCATGGTTGTATTTACTGCTATGCTCGTAATACACATGAATTTTGGGGATATAGTGCCGGACTTGATTTTGAAAAAAAGATACTTTTTAAGAGGAATGCTCCACAACTGTTAGAAGAAAAATTAACAAGCAAGAACTGGAAACCTTTTGTAATTGCTTTATCAGGAAATACTGATTGTTATCAGCCTATTGAAAAGGAATTAGAGATTACAAGGAACGTTTTAAAGGTTTTCTTACAATATAAACATTCTGTTAGCATTATCACTAAAAATGCATTGATCCTTAGGGATTTAGATATTCTATCTGAACTAGCCAAAGATAATCTGGTTCATGTTAGTATTTCCGTAACATCTTTAAAAGAAAGTACCCGAAGATTGCTGGAACCAAGAACCGCTTCTATCCAAAAAAGATTAAAAACCATTGAAATATTATCTCAAAATAACATTCCTGTAAATGTAATGATGGCACCTATCATTCCATCTATCAATAGTGATGAAATCTTTAGTGTAGTAAAAAAAATAAGCGAATTAGGTGCTCTATCAGCAGCCTACACCATTGTGAGGCTCAATGGTGCTATTGGTGAAATTTTTACAGATTGGGTCAACAAAACCTTACCGGATAGGGCAAATAAAATACTAAATCAGATAATGGATTGCCACAATGGGCATTTGAATGACAGTCACTACGGAAGGCGTATAAAAGGCGACGGAAAAATAGCAGAACAAGTAGCTATCCAGTTTCAGTTGGCTAGAAATAAGTATCTGAAAGGCAAAAAATTACCTCCATTAAATTACACTCTTTTTGATAAAGATCAATCATCTCAGCTAAAACTTTTTTAATATTGAGGTAGGAATAATACTCTAATTAGTTGTTGTATATCTGAAATGATATACAAATTTTATTCAAAACATTACTGTTTGTTAAGTTTTCTATATAGAAAGACTAAAATATCATCAAAAACGTTAAATTTGTATTATACAAGGATTAAAGGGGTAATAATTAAACGTTTATATGAGAAAAAAATACTTTGTTAGCACGTTGCTCTGTGCTTTTTTTATCAGCTCTGTATTGTACGCTTTCTCTGATAAAGAAATACTCCCCATCAAACAAAAAGCATCAGGTGAATACTACGTAGCTAGTACCGTTGACCCGGATTGGTCTTATACCTGTAAAGATGGGATTGAGGTAGAACTTTCCAGTATTGGGCTAAAGAATAATGTTCCTACAACTTTAAATATAAATGATCTTGAAACAATTGATAAAATAGTTGTTGAAATTGTTTATAAAACAAAAAATGCAGGTGAATCTATTGAAATTGAAGATGATCAAGGAAATATTTATACTGCTGAAAGAGTTGCAGTTCCTGGCGGCAATAGTGTTTGGTATTACAGAACTGAAATTCCAGTTACATCCTATATAAAATATTCCTACACTACCAATCAGGCATATGCTCAGTCAATGCTTGCCTATGTTTTTAGAAGGAATAATAACGGTATTGGCAGTTTTGGTTATTTTACTTCAACAGGAGGTTATAACAACGTAAAAACGATTAATGTCCCCATCAATACCGATACCGGACCAAGAACAGTAAAACTAGAATTACCAATAACCGAACTTACGGATGATGGTAGATATATACTTATTGAAGCCTATACCAGCGATGGCAATTCCACACAACTGTTGGATGTAATTAACAGTTTCCCTGATGGAAAATGTTGTATAAAAATTTATGAACTTACACTGAATAATGTTTCCGGTGAAGTAGATCATGTTAATATTAGAATTGATACTCGAAATAAACAAAACGGACAAACCGTTAATGGTCAATCATGGGTAATGGCAAGTTCTATAAAAACAGAAGTAAAGTGTAGTTGTTTAGATTTTGATACTACTCCACCCGTTGCAAACAATTTCTCTGAATGGAGGATTTTACAGAACATTGCAGAAATGCCTGAAGTTACTTTTAGCGATGATTGCTCTGGTGTTACCGTTGAATATAATGAATACGAATTAGCTCAAGAATCGTGTTTATTAGGTAGTGGCACGGAAAATTTTTCTTCCAACATTTGGTTCAATAGTTTTCCTTTTGATAAGTACCATCACTGGCAAAATGGTTATTACTTAAAGCTATCTGATGGCACTTCAAAACTTATTGGAAAAGTTGTTAATGATACAAATCCTTCATCAGGATGGATCATCGAACTTTTCTTTGAAGATCAAGTGGATTATAACACATGGGTAAGTTCCGGAGGTATCACTGCGGATGATTCACTAAACGAAAGCAGAATGTATGCTACTATTGATTTTACCAAACCATACCGTATACAAGGTTTTGGAGACTATAAAGACTCTAACTTAACGTTTCTTACAAATACTAATTATCATCACATGGATGTTGGGCAAAGAAGTATATATGGCGGTTATGGTACCGGATTATGGGTTTCATATGAAGGAACCGTAAATGGCGAAAATGTGGGTGGCGAGGTCTATCAGCATATTGAAGGAGCTTCTTCCTTAATAAAATGCGTAAATAAAAGAGCCATTTTTATAGTTAGAGAGTGGATTGTAACCGATGCTGCCGGTAATGCTGATGTTTTTGTTCAACGAGTTGAGATTGAGAACTAAATGGCCAAGATGATGAAAAAACTTTATACGCTATACATATTAATTTGTCTTGGATTTACAATGCAAGCACAGATTTTTCATGAAACTTTTGATAGTACTACTGCTCCAGCTGGTTGGACAATGACCAACACTACTAATTGTAATTGGCAATTTGGATTTACCGGGAATATGCCCGGTAGTGGTTACTTCACCCCTGCCTCGTTTACCTCAGGTGCTGCAGCATTTATTGATGACTATTGTTCGGATAATAACTATACTGTAGAATTGGTTAGCCCAATAACAGATTTAGGGCAAGAAAATGTTACAAGTGCACAGATTGAAGTTATTTACAACCATCAAACATTTAGTAATGATGGTAATTTTTATATCAAAATCTGGAATGGCTCTAGTTGGGTAACTGTACTTACCGTTGACGGAGATATGCCTGCCAGTGATACAGGTAATAATGCAACAGCCATAATTGATATTACACCTTATTTAAACAACGCTTTCAGAGTAAAATTTGAATATACCGATCAAAACTCACTGACATGGGGGGTTGGAATTGATGATTTTAAAATAGTAAATACAGCAACAGTTGGTATTGAAGATCTATTACCTGCCGGATTTCGTTATTATCCTAACCCTGTTGTGAATGACATCTTAACGCTTAAAGCAAATGAGGATATATTAGAAGTTTTAATTTATAACAGTATCGGACAACAAATCTTAGCCAAACAACCTATGGACAACGAATACAAAGTAAAAATGGATGGATTACCTTCCGGTATGTATTTGGCTCATGTTGTTATTGGTACTAAAAAAGGTTCTTTTAAAATAATCAAACAATAACAATTTTTCAGATAATTTATACACCTTAAGGCTCTTTAACAGAGCCTTTTTTATTTTAAAACTTTGTTAAAAAGCCTCCATACAACTTATCATTTTATAATTTGTAGTACTTTTAACCATTAAGTCTTTAACCCAAACCACATAATCATGAAACTTTCATTAAAACTTACAACTCTTTTGTTTGTAATTACTCTTTTTAGTTATGCACAAAACAATACTTATTTTACCCTTCGTCCTACGCTAACACCTGATGCAGATTATATTATCTTCAGTTATGAAGGCGATCTTTGGAAGGTTGCTACCGATGGAGGAAATGCCTTAAGGTTAACAGCCATGCAGGGAGATGAAACGTATCCAAGTGTTTCGCCAGATGGTAAATGGCTGGCATTTACGAGCAATCAATATGGTAATGATGATGTTTACATTATGCCGCTGGACGGAGGACAAATAGAACAATTGACTTTTAATGAAGCTAGTGATGTTGTTTCTTCATGGAGCTGGGATAGCAAAACGATCTATTTTACATCAGATAGATATAATTCTTTCACTACTTATACAATTGACAGAACTGGGGGTACACCAAAAAGGTTGTTCGATCATTATTTTAATACGGTTCATAATGTAGTAGTTAACCCAACCAACGAAGATATTTTCTTTAATGAGTCATGGGAAAGCGGAAGATTTGCTCACAGAAAACGTTATAAGGGAGATTATAATCCAGATATAAAATCATACAATTTAAAAACAAAAAAATACACCAAACACACTACATACAGAGGTAAAGACTTCGGCGCTACCATAGATAAAAGTGGCAAAATTTACTTTATGTCAGACAGGGGTAACGATCAGTATAATTTATACTCCCTTGAAGGAGAAAATGCTAAAGAACTTACTAAATTCAACACTTCCATTATGTGGCCAAAAGTAAGTGCCAATGGTAAGAAAATTGTGTTCAGAAAAGATTATCAAATCTATGTATATGATGTTGCTAGTGGAAAGACCAATAAACCTGCTATAGACATTTTTATAAATAATACAACCAACAAAACTACTTCGTACAATGTAAAAGGAAATATCACATACTTCGATGCATCTCCAGATGAAAAGAAATTAGCATTTGTTTCCAGAGGTAGATTATTTATTTCTGACAGTAAAGGTAAGTTTACTAAAGAAATACAAACTAATGATAATGAAGCTGTTAAAGAAGTTAAATGGTTGAGCGACAACAAAACATTAGTATATTCAAAATCCTATAAAGGTTACTATAATTGGTTTACTGTAAGTGCAGATGGCAGCGAAAAAGAAAAACAACTCAGTAAAGATGCTATGAACAACCGTCAGTTAACTTTTAACAGCGATCGTAGCAAAGCGGTATATTTAAAAGGAAGAAATGAAATTTGTCTGTTAGACATGAAAACCTTAAAAAGTACTACCATTGTAAATGATGAACTTTGGGGATTCTACAATGCCAATCCATATTTTTCTCCTGATGATAAATACATAGTATACAATGCTTACCGCGATTTTGAAACTGATATTTTTGTTTATAATACTGATACAAAACAAATAATTAATGTAACCAATACCAAAGTTTCTGAATCTGATCCCTATTGGTCTCCTGATGGCAAGTATCTTTATTTTTCTTCAGACAGGGTAAATCCGGGGTATCCTTACGGAACTGAAAATGCAAAGATCTATCAAATGGCTTTGGATAAATATGATGAGCCATATAAAATTGATAAAGTGAATGAACTGTTTGAGGAAAAAAAAGAAGAGAAAGAATCTGACAAAAAAGAAAAAGATAAGAAAGATGAAAAGGATGCAAAAGAAAAACCTGCTGTACATATAAATCCAACGAATATGATGGATAGGCTTACGCAGATAAGTCCTCGGTTTGGGCAACAGTTTAGCCCAATCGCTGTAAAAAGTAAAGACAAAACTTATATTTTATACACTTCTGACCATAGCGAAGGTACTTCGCAACTTTGGAAAACTACTATCGAACCATTTGAAAATAACAAAACTGAAAGAGTAAGTGATAAACGTATCGGCGGCTATCAACTTGTAATTGGAGAAAAGAATAATTACATCCTTATCGATGGCAATATAAATACTCTCAACTTAGATAATAACAAAATAGAAGATATTAAAATTGATCATTCATTTGAGAAATCGCTTTCTAAAGAGTTCAATCAAATGTTCTATGAAGCATGGGCAGGCTTTGAAGAAAACTTCTATGATGATAAATTTCACAATCAAAACTGGCAACAGTTAAGAGATCAGTATGCTGCGTACCTACCTTATGTAACCAGCAGAGATAATTTAAGATTGTTATTTAATGATATGCTTGGCGAGTTGAATACTTCGCACTTTGGATTTTACTCCAACGGCGATGAAGAGAAAATATATTACGGCACACGTTCATTGGCTACAGGCATTCTATTTGATAATGAAAAACCGTACGTAGTTAAAAGTATTGTAAAAGAAAGTCCTGTAGATGTTAAAGGAATAATATTACTTAAAGGCGATAAATTAGTAGCTGTAAATGGTACTACTATTGATGAAAACGTAAACCGTGAAAAATACTTTACTGCACCCGCCTTTACAGAGGAATTAACACTAACTTTTAACAGAAACGGAAATGATTTCACCATCAACTTGCACCCAACATCTGTTGGAACCATTAGAAATTTACTATATGACGAATGGCAAGATGATAATCAACAATACATAGATAAAAAATCTAATAACAGAATTGCCTACATCCATATGAAAAATATGGGAGGTGGAGAACTCACCAAATTTAAAGAAGATTTAGTAAGCAGTACTGAGGCAAACAAAGATGCTTTAATTTTAGACTTACGCTATAATACCGGTGGAAATGTACATGATGAAGTACTTAAATTCCTTAGTCAACGTACTTATTTACAATGGAAATATAGGGAAGGAAAATTAACAGGGCAATCTAATTTTGGGTATGGCGATAAACCTATTGTACTGTTAATCAATGAACAATCACTTTCTGATGCTGAAATGACAGCACAAGGATTTAAACAATTAGGTTTGGGTACAATTATAGGCACAGAAACATATCGTTGGATCATTTTTACCACTGGCAAAGGTTTGGTAGATGGTTCTTTTTACAGATTGCCTTCGTGGGGATGTTACACCCTTGATGGTAAGAATTTGGAAAAAGAAGGTGTTACCCCTGATATCTACATAGCAAAAGATTTTAATGACAGAATTGAGAATAAACATCCTCAATTAGACAAAGCCATTGAGGTATTGCTCAAAAAAATCAATGAAAAAAGATAAATTTAATTTTTTGAAATACAGCTAATTAAGAAAAATCATTAAAAAATTTGTTTTTAGCAAGGGGGTTTTTTTGATAGTTAGTTGTTTTAATAACAGAAGGACTTCTAAAAGCAATTCAAACCAAAAGAAGTACTTCCAAACTACAAAACATATATCTTTTTTATAGCAAAATAAAATAAGCATCTTTGGGGGAAGATGCTTTTTTTATGCCCTAAACTTTCCAAATAAATTAGAATAATCAGCAGATTTCTTTCATGTAAACAATAAGCACGTATCTTTGCAACTCACAGAAAAATTTGAAACATGAATAATGGTTTATACGCAAAAATAAATACTTCTAAAGGAGCAATACTCCTTACGCTAGAATTTAAAAAAACTCCTGGCACAGTTGGTAATTTTGTTGCTTTGGCTGAAGGAAATCTTGAAAATTCTGCTCGTCCGCAAGGCAAACCCTATTATGACGGACTAACTTTCCATAGAGTTATTTCAGATTTTATGATTCAGGGCGGGTGCCCGCTAGGAACTGGTACCGGAAGCCCCGGATATCAATTTGATGATGAATTCCATCCGGAACTGAAACATGATAAATCTGGAATCCTTTCTATGGCCAACGCAGGCCCCGGAACCAATGGAAGTCAGTTCTTTATTACACATGGCCCAACGCCTTGGTTAGATAACAAACATACTGTTTTTGGATATGTTATTGAAGGACAAGATATTGTTGATGCTGTTGAACAAGGTGATAAAATTGACTCGATAGAAATTATACGTGTTGGTGATGATGCAGAAAAATTCAATGCTATTGAAGCTTTTAGGACTTTTGAAGGAAGTAGAGAAAAAAGACAAGCTGCAGAAAAGAAAGCCCGCGAAGAAGCTTTAGAAAAAGTATCTAACGGTTTTGACAAAACTCCTAGTGGACTTAGATATAAAATACTTAAAAAAGGTACTGGTAAGAAAGCTGCAAAAGGAGCTATGGTTTCTGTACACTACGAAGGGCAGTTATTAGACGGAATGGTATTCGATTCTTCCTATAAAAGAAATCAACCTATAGATTTTACATTGGGTATTGGACAAGTAATTTCCGGATGGGATGAAGGCATACAATTATTGCAAGTTGGCGATAAAGCACGCTTTGTAATTCCTTCTGACCTGGCGTATGGTTCAAGAGGTGCCGGTGGAGTTATCCCTCCTGATGCACCGCTTATTTTTGATGTAGAATTAATGAATGTAAAATAAAAAAGGGGAGACTTCTTCCCTTTTTTTATCTATAGAATATTATAAAGCCAACAAAGCTGCTCCAATAATGCCTGCTTCATTCTCAAATTGAGAAGGAACTATAGGTACATCAATAGTTATCAGATCTTTAAACTTATCAATCTTCTTACTGGCACCTCCGCCAATAATAATCATATCAGGAGAAAAAAGGAATACAGTAAGTTTAAGAAATTTATTAAAACGCTTCCCCCACTCTTCATAGGTAAGTTTATCACGTTTTCTAGCGGAATCTGAAGCGTAGTGTTCCACACGTTTATAATCTTTATAAGGAATGGCACCTATCTCAAAATTGGGAATAAGAACACCGTTATAAAATACACCAGAACCGATACCTGTGCCAACAGTTATCATAATAACCAATCCCTTTACATCCTTTCCTGCTCCAAAAGTAACTGCTGCCAAACCTGCTGCATCAGCATCATTTCGTACTTTAAATTCCAATCCTGTACGTTGTTGAAATAATTCAGTTACATTGGTGCCTATCCAGCTTTTATGGATATTCCCAGCAGAACGTGCCACACCATGAGTTATAATAGCAGGGAAACCACATCCTACCTTACCTTTCCAGTTAAAATGATTTACTAACTCTGCAACCTCGTCAGCTACATCAGCAGGTTTTGCTCCTTTTGGGGTTTTTACTCGAAATCTTTCTGAAACTAATTTTCCGGTGGTAACGTCAACTATTGCCCCTTTTATACCTGTACCGCCAACGTCTATGCCTAAAATTTCCATGTTTGTATATGCTCATGTTATTATTTCGTTAAATTTCTAATTTATAGTTTAGTTATGCAAACTATTTTCGGAATAATTATTAGCTAACTTTTTTAAAATTATGTACGTTTGTAGTCCTGTCGCTTTCACTTTTCAATCGCTTGTAAAAATTAAAATACTATGGAAGAGACAGACTTAGAACAATTAAAATATCCTATCGGGAAATTTACTGCTCCACAACCTATTACTTCAGAAAATTTAACAGAGTGGATCAAGATTATTGAGAATTTTCCGCAGCAGCTTACAAAATTGGTGTCAAAATTTGATGATGAGCAATTAAATACTCCTTATAGACTAGATGGATGGACAGTACGGCAAGTAATTCATCATATTGCCGACAGCCACATGAATAGTTATATACGTTTTAAATGGGCACTTACTGAAAATAAACCCATTATTAAACCCTATTTTGAAGGTCGATGGGCAGAATTACATGATGGTAAAAATGGACCTATATTGGTTTCTTTATATTTAATTACCTCTTTACATGCCAGATGGGTTTTAATGTTAAAAGGGTTAACTCCTAATGAATTACAACATACTTTTATTCATCCTTATGGTGGTAGAGAAATAACCCTAGCCGAAAATATTGGCATCTATGCATGGCATTGTGTACATCATTTTGCACATATCAATAATTTAAGAAAGCAAATGAATTGGTGATTTTTTATTACTGAAAATCAGTAGTTTAAAATTAGTACTTAAAAAAGTTACTTTTTTAGGGGAATTTTATGTCTTTAGTTGTTTTAATATCAGAAGCACTTTTATATATCAACTCAATAATACAAGTAAGTGCTACTAAGATTTTTAATCATATATCATTTTTATAGCAATAAATAAAATAAGCATCTTTGGGGGAAGATGCTTTTTTTATTCTCTTAATTTATCTTTTACTTCCATTTAATATTACAACCTATACTTGGTTTTTGAATTTGAGTGTTTTCTTTTCCGGATAGAACACAATCCAATGCGTGGCGTAGATCTTTTCCCGTTACCGGAATGCCGTTTTCTGGTCTAGAATCATCTAATTGACCTCTGTAAACTAATTGCAACTGATTGTCAAAAACGTAAATATCCGGTGTACAAGCAGCATCATAAGCTTTTGCAACTTCCTGACTCTCATCATACAAATACGGAAAAGGATAACCAATTTTAGCAGCTTGTTCTTTCATTAAATGTGGAGCATCTTGCGGATAATTTTCTACATCATTAGAAGAAATAGCAATAAAAGAAACTCCTTTGTTACTATAATCGTTCGCAACATTTACCAACTCATCATTTACGTGCAATACAAATGGACAGTGATTACAAATAAAAAATAGTACCGTAGCATTATCACCTTGTAGCTCTGTCAATGAAAGACTTTTTCCGGAAACGGTATCCGGTAATTCAAAATAAGGAGCTATTGTTCTTAACGGTATCATATTAGAAGGTGTTCTGGCCATTGCATCAATTTTATTTGTAGTTTTATAGCATAAAAATACAAAAAATGGCAGAGACTATTTCTTTTGATGATTTTACCA
>JAGQYU010000049.1 GCA_020435885.1 Flavobacteriaceae bacterium | reverse complement strand
AAGCCAGCAGGTAACAACGGCTATAATTCATTGTGGCGGAATTTTCTAACCGAAAATTCCTATCTTTAAATCATCGCTTGGTTCTCGTGGAATGGTCCTCGCGGACAATTCCACAACGAAACCATAGCCCAACCGATAAACGAAACACACTAAAAAAATACTGATTCTGTAATCTTCAATTAAAACAGCAGTCCTTTCTGCAATAACTTTACATGCCCTTAATAAATTGAACTTACAACATCGTATTTTGTAATGATTTGATAGTTACCATTTTCCAGATCAACTAGTACTGCTTTATTGTCTTTGTTCATTAATTTAGAAATGGTTTCAATCGTAGTGTTTTTCTTTACAATCGGATAGGGTTCTTTCATTACTTCTTTTATGGAAGTATCCGTAATATTTTTTGACTCAAAGTATAATTTAAACAGATCACTTTCATCAACCGAACCCACAAATCCGCTAATATCCGTTACAGGAAGTTGTGATATATCATGCTTACGCATACGATCAATAGCATGTGAGATCAGCTCTTCGGTTTTGACCGTAACCAAAGGTTTATCCAACCTGTTATTTATAAGGTCTGATGCATATTTCATCTTTTCCTCTAAAAAGCCCCTATCTCGCATCCAGTCATCATTAAAAATCTTACCAACATACCTACTCCCATGGTCATGGAACAATACCACCACCACATCATTTTTCTTAAAATGTTCTTTTAATTGCAACAGTCCTTTGATGGTTGCTCCGGCAGAGTTTCCGACAAAAATCCCTTCCTCTCTGGCAAGTTTGCGGGTAAAAATAGCAGCATCTTTATCTGTTACTTTTGTAAAACCATCAATAACGCTAAAATCTACATTTTTTGGTAAAATATCTTCACCTATACCTTCCGTTATATACGGATAAATTTCATTCTCGTCAAAAATTCCGGTTTCATGATATTTTTTAAAGACTGAGCCATAAGTATCCACTCCCCAAACTTTAATTGCAGGATTCTTTTCTTTTAAATACTTACCAATACCCGAAATAGTTCCCCCGGTACCTACACCCACCACAAAATGTGTTATGTTGCCTCTGGTTTGCTCCCAAATTTCGGGGCCTGTTTGTTCGTAATGTGCCAAAGTATTGGAAAGATTATCATACTGATTTACGTACCACGAATTTGGAGTTTCTTCAGCTAATCGTTTAGAAACTGAATAATAGGAACGAGGGTCACTTGGTTCAACATTAGTAGGGCAAACAACAACATCAGCTCCAACAGCTTTTAAAATATCAATCTTTTCTTTTGATTGTTTGTCGTTGATAACACAAATAAGTTTATAACCCTTAACAATAGCAGCCAATGCCAACCCCATACCTGTATTTCCGCTAGTGCCTTCAATGATGATTCCTCCGGGCTTTAGTTTGCCCTCAGCCTCTGCATCTTCAATCATTTTTACGGCCATTCTATCCTTTACGGAATTTCCAGGATTAAAAGTTTCTATTTTAGCCAACACCAATGCATCAACTTCTTTAGTAATAGAGTTCAATTTTACCAATGGCGTATTGCCAATGGTTCCTAAAATATTGTCAGCGTATTTCATAAGTTTAGTTTGAAAAGCAAAAATAGGGAATGTGATTTGAAAGCTAAACTTTCGAAAACATTTTTGGGAAAACCTTTTCTTTTTGCTGACCGAATAGCTTTAAGCGAATTATTGAACGTAAAAAGCCTAATCCATAGCCAAAAAACATAACGTTTACTGAAAAAAAACTCATAAAAGCTACTATCAGATTTTTATTTTTTATAAGAGAATCTATAAAGATCAACAGAAAATAAACTGCCAACATCCATAAAAAAAGTGTTTCCCCTAAGAGAAAAGTAACAATGGAAAGCAAAACGAATACTACATAAAATAATGGAAACCAGTATGTTATTTTTGATGTACCCTTGTGTAAAATATTTAAAATGGGCCTTGCAGCACCAAAATTGAACGTCTGTTTAAAAAAACTTTTCCAATTAGTACGCCGCTTGTGGTATACAAAAGCATTTTCTATGAATTGAGTTTTAAAATTGTTTTCCCACAGCCTTAAAGTAAGATCAATATCTTCGCCGTAATTCATTTTAGAAAAACCTCCAACGGCTTCAAATGCTTTTTTTGAAAGACCCATATTAAAGCTCCTTGGCTGAAACTTTTTTACATTTTTATTCCCTCGAATACCTCCTGTGGTTAGAACGGAAGTCATTGCATAACTGATTGCTTTTTGAATATTAGTGAATGAATTGTCTGAAGCATCAGCTCCTCCATAAGCATCCGTAAAGTTATTCTGTAATGTTTTGTATACTTCTGTTAAATAATGTTTTGGCAGTATACAATCAGAATCTAAAATGATAAAATAGTTTCCATTGGCTCTTTCCATTCCATAGTTTCGGCTATTTCCAGGGCCGGAATTCTCCTTAAAAAAATACGAAATTGATAATTTTGGAGAGAATTCTTTAACCACATTCTCTGAAGTTACAGATGAGCCATCTTCTACTACAATAACCTGAAAATTATCATTAAAATCTTGTTCAGAGATACTTAATAGTAAATCATATAATTCATCAGGTCTATTATAAACCGGAATAATTATGGAAAACTTGAAATTCAAAAAAGTGAAAATTTATTTTTCAAATATAGTTAATGTATAGTACTAAACTAAAAAGGCTCTCAAAATTTGAGAGCCTTTTTACATATTTTCAGTTATAATTTAATTTTTAATTATTTTAAAAGAACCGCTTTTATCACCTACTGTAGCTCTTACATAATAAGCACCTGCAGGTAAATTAGAAAAGTCTAACTCAGCATTCAAATCCGACTGTTCAATCCTTTTAATCTCTTTTCCTAAAATTGAGTACAAACTTATTTGTTTAATAGGTTCACTAGCGCTCATCTTTAAAACTCCATTTACCGGATTAGGGTAATAAGAGAATCCTTTAGCTATTATTTCATCTATAGAAAGTATTGTTGACGTTACATCTAATGCAAATTGCCCTTCAGCTCCATCAACCGTTCCACTTGGGAAAGCCACATTAATATAATATGTTGTTCCGTTTACAGAATTAAAACTAGCCATTTCTATCAGTCCGGTTCCTCCAATATTACTATCCTCCACGCATGTAAAAGAGCTGCAAGAACCGGTATAAACTCCAATAGCAGCATTCCAACCAGTAGGTGTAACTTTTACATCAATTTTATTACCATCTCCAACCAATGTAAACCAAACTCCATCATTAAGAGTAATACATCCTGTTGAAGTAACAAAACCACCAGTTGCTGCCGTAGCATCATAAGATGATGAAAAAGGGAAACTACTTATCGCAATTGCCGAAGAACAATCATCATTAACAGGTACAGTAGGTTCTGTACCTACACAAATATCAAAAGTTGTTGTTGCTCCAGGATCAGTAGCATACGAAAATACTCTTACATAATAAACATTTCCTACTGTTAATGATGTAAGATTAGCCGTGTCAGGATCACTACAAGCCTTAACTGTCATAGAACCGCAACTACCGGATACTCCGGCATCATAAAAGATCATATATAAATCTGT
>JAGQYU010000048.1:1408-3988 GCA_020435885.1 Flavobacteriaceae bacterium | reverse complement strand
TTCCCTATGATGGCAAAAATTTCTGTAAAAGGCGATGATATGCACCCGGTTTATCAGTTTTTAACTGAAAAGGCTAAAAATGGATTGCAAGATTCAGAAGTTGAGTGGAACTTCCAAAAATACCTAATTGATGAAAATGGACATTTGGCCAAAGTTATTAAGCCTAAAACTTTGCCTACGGATGAGTCTATTGTAAATTGGATTAAAGGTTAGGCCATTCCAAGATAGGTTGCTTTTGTTGAATTAATTTCTAGATGCCGTTTCGAGTGCAGTTGATAAATCTCTGGGGTATTTAAGAAAATTATATATATTTGCCCCACTATGATTGTTTAAATTATGTATAGAGTTTAGGGTGTAACTACTACAACCCATTTAAAGCAAATAAAAATTATACGGTTTTTATTTGTATTATTATTTTCACTAATACATAATTTTTATAATGACAAGTTCAACTAAACTATCCATAAAAAAACTATTCCATTACTTTAAAGTTGCTCTTAGCGGAGAGGAACAGGAATTTACTTCCGGTAGCATCCGGAAAGCTATTTTTATGCTTTCTATCCCTATGGTATTGGAAATGATGATGGAATCTATCTTCGCTTTGGTAGATATCATATTCGTATCCAGAGTGAGCGTAAATGCCGTGGCAACCATTGGCCTTACAGAATCTGTAATTACCTTGGTATATGCTGTGGCCATTGGTTTAAGTATGGCTGCTACTGCGGTTGTGGCACGCAGAATTGGCGAGAAAGATCACAAAGGGGCTAATGAATCGGCTGTGCAGGTTATCATATTGGGCATTACGGTAGCCATTTTCATCAGTATTATTGGTATTCTATTTCCTAAAGAGATATTATCCTTAATGGGAGCTGAAGCAGACCTTATCGAAGAAGGATACGGCTATACGCAGATATTGTTGGGGGGTAATATCACTATTATGTTGTTATTTCTTATCAATGCCATTTTCAGAGGTGCCGGAAATGCTTCTATTGCTATGTGGACACTCGTATTGTCTAACGGGCTCAACATTATTTTAGACCCTATTTTTATCTTTGGTTTAGGGCCTATTCCGGCTTATGGGGTTAAAGGGGCTGCTATTGCAACAACCATTGGCAGGGGCACAGCGGTTATATGGCAATTGCTGGTACTCTTTAATGGATGGGGCATCATTAAGATCACTATGAAGATTGTTGCCATAAAGGCATCCGTAATGTTCAATTTGATAAAAGTTTCGTTGGGAGGCATTGGGCAATTCCTTATCGGTACTTCCAGTTGGGTATTTTTAGTGCGGATTATGTCTGAATTCGGTAGCGAAGTATTAGCAGGTTATACCATTGCCATACGTGTAATGATGTTTACGTTAATGCCCTCTTGGGGGATGAGCAATGCAGCGGCTACATTGGTTGGGCAGAATTTAGGTGCTAACAAACCGGATAGAGCAGAGCAATCCGTATGGAAAACCGGTAAATACAATGCCTGGTTTATGGGTATGGTCTCATTAGGCTACATATTCTTTGCAACACATATTTTAGGCTGGTTTAGTGAAGAAACTGATGTGATTAAGTACGGAGCTCTGTGTTTACAGGTAATAGCCGCCGGGTATATTTTTTATGCTTACGGAATGGTAGTGATACAATCATTTAACGGGGCTGGAGATACCAAAACGCCAACGTATATCAATTTTGTATGTTTTTGGCTGTTCCAACTACCTTTTGCGTATGCAATGGCATTTGTATTTAATGTAGGCCCTATAGGCGTATTTTTAGCGATTACCTTAGCGGAAATGCTTATTGCCATCATAGCAATTGTATTATTTAAAAAAGGAAAATGGAAAGAGGTGAAGGTATAGCACTTCACCTCTTTTAATAGCTCTTAGTTTTAATAACTTTTCCATTTTTGTATATTTCCCAAACTCCAATTTTTTTATTATTTAAATAATTGCCTTTTTTCCGTAAGGTGGGTTTTCCTTTAGAGCCATTTAGAGGAAGGTATTTTTCTGATAATGAAGTTATTAAGATTGATTTATCTGATGATAGAAATTCATAGAGAGATTCTGCTTTTGTATCTAGTTTAATAGTTTTTGAAGTTTCAGATAAATCACCATTTGGGTAATACCAATTAATAATTAATGGTGTTCCAAACATATCTTGCTGTCTTTCAAAGCTTTTATTCCCATTTCTGTAATAACGAATATATTCTCCGGAATAGAAAGAATATTTCACTCCCTCATATTCATAATATGTTAGAGAGTAAATCTCTTTTATCTTTCCATTTTTATACTTTTTTACAAACTTCTTAGTTTCATAAGTTTTTAATTGATCGGTAAACTTTTTATAAGCATCGGTTTGTTGTGCATTCAAACTCAACACTTGGTAGAATATGAAAAGAAATGCCCCTAATTTTATTTGATTAGCAATTTTAATATTCATCTCTTTTTTTTAATTTTTTATAGTTCTTATACATTTTACCAAAATCTTTATCTTTTTTTCGCTTTTCAGCGATAGAAGCTTCATAATGGTCTTTTTCTCGTTCCATTTTCAAGTAATTTTCATACGAACTTCTATCAAGTTCGCCTTTTTC
>JAGQYU010000048.1:340-1262 GCA_020435885.1 Flavobacteriaceae bacterium | reverse complement strand
CCAACTTCTCGCATACCCGGATTATCAATTACAATTGTACCATTATCTAAAAGTACCAATTCCCTATGCGTTGTAATATGCCTGCCTTTATGCGTACTAGCACTTATAGTATTTGTTTGCATTACCAGTTTATTGGAAAGATTGTTTAATAAGGTTGATTTTCCAACACCGGAAGAGCCTAATAAACAATAGGTTTTTCCTTTCTCCATCCTGTTTTTTAGCTTAGCAATACCTTCTTTAGTTTCGTTACTTATGGTAATAACAGGCACTTTTTCAACGCGTTTTTTTAGTTGATCTAGCAATGCAGATAGTTGTACATCATCTATCAGATCGATCTTATTTAATAAAATAATGGGTGCTACTTTTGATGCATTGCAAATTGCCAGATATCTTTCAATTCTATTTATATTAAAATCTCTATCAACAGCCTGTACTATAAAAGCATAGTCAATATTGGCAGCAATGATCTGTTTTTCGCCATGTTTGCCAACAGCTTGGCGCTCTATTATTGTTTTTCTTGGAAATACATGATGTATTAAAGCTTTATTTTCATCATATTCAGAAATAGCAACCCAATCTCCAACCGCAGGGAAGTCAGAACGCTCAATGGCTGTATAGCGTAAATTGCCAATAATTTCTGCATCATATTCTTTTTCGGTTGTTTTAACAACATATCGTTCTTTATGTTCTGAGATAACCCTACCAATATCAAACACTTGAAGATTGTACTCTTTTCTGTAATCTTCTAAAGTGCTGTTATATCCTAAATCATTGAGGTTCATTACTGTTTGTAAATAAGTGGAGATGTTAGGTATCGTTATCGGTTCGGGGCTTTGCGAGGGAGAGGATTAGAAAGCACAAACTTTCAATTTAGCACCAACGTAGCAAAACCATTTTTTTATTTGCTAATTTACACTTTTCA
>JAGQYU010000048.1:0-285 GCA_020435885.1 Flavobacteriaceae bacterium | reverse complement strand
CTTAACCCGCTCTCTTGCAAAACCCTTGTTAGTGGCTGTGGCTGTTTGTTTACTCTTTGTTTGATTCATTTGTCTGTAAATCAAAAGACTAAAAAAACTTTTGCTTTTTCTCCAAAAGTGATTTTTTCAAAAAACAGTTTCGTTTGAAAAATTTGTTATACTTTTGTTGCATAAACAACAGTTAGTTATGCAATCAATTTTAGAATATCAGGATTTTTACAATCTGCTTACGGGTAGAACACCACAGGCATTTAATCGTATTTTGAATAAGAATTTCAGACAGAA
>JAGQYU010000300.1 GCA_020435885.1 Flavobacteriaceae bacterium | reverse complement strand
ACCGTTGGCGGTAATTAGAACAAAGATGTTAAGAGTAAACTTTAAAGGTGAAAAATATCAATTCCCAGTAATGAGTCCAACGAAACAGAGTTCATATATTTATGGAACAATAGGTTTGGACAATAATTGGCGTGAGTTGGACTATAAAAATGGTGGTCACACATTGGAATTAGGAGTGACAGCGTATTTTCAAGTTCCGAGAGAATTATTTCCAAAATTGTATAAGAGTGAATTCTTTTATTCAAACCAAATAATTGATGAAATCGAAGAAAACTATGTTTCAGAAGAGCTACCATTAATCAGTTTTGATTTAGATATAAACTATACTAAAATTTTTGATTTCACCTCTTACGAAAGTGTTTTAATTGGCAATATCAAAACTAAATTCCCTGCATTTAAAGAACTTGAAAATCTAAAATTAGATGAAAATATAGTTAAAGAATCGCTACTAAGACTTGGAAATTGTTTTAATTATGAGCCAACTTTGAAGAGAATACATTTTGGAAGAGTAGAAACCAACAAAATGAATTTAATCTGTTTTGCGGAATTTGAAACATTTAAGAAAGAAAAGGGAACAATTGAAGTTGACGTTTGGCTGCCAATCAATCTATATTTCAAGGCAGGAACGTATACAGATGATTTTCCAAATAAATCACAACAAGAGAAAGCTCAAGAAATTAAAGATTGTTTTGCTTCAATCTATAAAATAGAGGATTATAATCTAATAGACAGAACCTTTAATAAAGAAAGTAAAGAAGTTATAATTCAATTTGAGTATAAAAATTAACCATCCCAACAGGGTGTTGGGGGTGATAACGAAATGAGTACTAAAAATCGATTAATACAAAATATAAATAATGCTTTTCAAGGTGTTAAGCTTGATGATGGAATTGGTCTTTGGGAAGGTCAAGGGCACGATGACCGACTTACAATTGAAGAATGTAAAAAATTGAGAGAAAAAGATGAAAAAGAAGATTGGAGTAAAGTTCCTGTAATTGACCTATACAAATGCAGTAGTTCTTTGTCTTTTTTTGACGCTAAGGGAATGCTATTTCATTTACCAATTTTTCTACTTTTTGCTCTTGACCTGTTTGAAAAAGAAGAAGATGAACTTCATAGCAAAGGACTTGTTGATTGCTATTCAGCACCAGATGTGGAATTTCATTTACTATCAGGATTAAGATATTTAAAAAGCAAAGATGAAATGGGAAAAAGTATGAGGGAATATGACAATGAGAGGTTTTCTTTGTTTAATAGTTCTCAAATAGGATGCATAATTGAATTTCTTAAATTTCGGATGAAAGAGAAAGAAGGTTATTATGACAGTGAGTATGCAAAGAAATGTGGAACTAGTCCATCAGCAGTAAAATATGACAAGGATTATATTCAACTTGAAAAGGGAATTGAATATTGGAAAGAAAAATTAACTACCGCCAACACGGTGTATAAGTAATAGCGGGTTAAGTGATAAATCAAAGGTCAATGCAAAACCGAAAGGTTGTGAGTAGAAATCCGCTACTACTCATACACGTATTCCAAGATAAAATCCAAATTTATTTCTAAGCTGCATATTGTTTTAATACAACATAAGGAGTCCCTCTTTTTACAACTGCAAAAGCTCTTGCCAAAAGTTTATTTCTAACGTTATTCAATGCAATCATTTTTGGTTTACCCTCAGCTACTTTAGACTTATAATACAACCTTAATTCTTGGTCATGTTGAATAGCTGAAATACTAGCCATACTTAACAAGCTTTTCATTTTCCTATCTCCAAGATAATGACACTTTTTACGCCTATGGATACTTGTTCCTGAACTATACTCAAATGGTGCCAACCCACAATAACTGGAAAACTGTCTCCAAGTCTTAAAACGATTAAAATTCTCTGTATGATAGATTAATTGACAAGCTAAAACAAAACCTATCCCTTTCATAGACAATAATAAATTATAACTGTTATTCAGAGACTCCTCCTCTCTTAGTAGTTCATTTAATCGTGTTTCTGTTGCCTTGATCTGTTTAGATAGGTAATCTATACTTCTTTTAAGAAGAATACAGCCAATATCAGTCGATGGACTATTTAGTAACTGCTGGGTTTCTTTAAGTGTCCCTATAAGGCCAGCTCTATTCCTGACCAATTGATCTCTTAAACCTATCAACCTTCCCATTTCTTGAAAAACAACACTCCTTAGCTTACTTGGTTCCAGTTCTTCTCTATATAACCAAGCATATCTAGCTATTATACTGGCATCTATTTTATCACTTTTCTCCCTAACTAAGCCACTAGAACGTTTTATAGTTATTGGACTTTCCTCAACATATGCCACACCCTTTAAACTTAAATAAGTAGCCAACTTTAGTGAATAATTACCTGTATTTTCAAAACAATAAAAAATACGCATTCCTCCTGTTATCTTTTTTACCCATTTAAACATGCTTACATACCCTTTGTAGTCATTGCCAAAAACACGGTGTTTCTCTGCTAAATGACATTTTACGTCAATAGTCTTTTTTGATACATCAATTCCTACTGCGTCTACATAATTTTTCATAATTTTATATTTATATATTAAAATTATGTCGCATAAACTATTTCCTTTAATGGGTTCTTGTAAACCTGGTATTCCAATTGGTTCTATGCAACATCTAAGAAGAAAAGAGGACTAGTACGTATAATGGAGCTTAATCTAAAGACCGTTTTAGTTCTCCTCTTTTCTTCTATTAAATTAATAATTCAAAGTAAAGGAGACCGTTGTGTAACATTTTGACAAAACCCTGAAAATATGAAGAAATTTTTCACATTGCTCACTTTCATTATAGTTTCAAATCTTTCATTTGGACAAAATTTAGAAGATTTAGACAGCTATACAGTTGACGAATTTTATAAAAAAGTAGAATTAGATTATGGAACTTTAGATGAAGATGGTGATGAAATTGAATATATCTATGTAAAAACTGAGGTAGATAAGGGAGATTATAAAATTGAATTAACTGATGGTGACGGAGACCTTTATGAAATTAAAGGCACAAATTTATATGTAACATTTAATGGATATTTTGGTTACGCAGGATATTCAAAAGAATGCATTATGAAAGTTGACTATTATTCCGCAAAAGTTTACAAACTTGAATAGGTATGAAAAATAAATTACTTGTCACTTTTACCATAATCTTCTTCCTTTTTCTTACAAGCAGTTGCAATCAATCGGAAATTGAAAATTTACAATCTCAAATTGCAGACTTACAATCTGAATTAGATGACTGCAACTATGAATTGGAAGAAGCAACGGAAAAGCTATCAAACCTTGAAGATTACACATCTGAATTAGGAAGTGAACTTGACGATTTAAAAAGTGAAATTGAAGATTTTACTTGGGAAGATTGGCAATCCAATGTTTGGGATGTGGAAAGTGAAATGAGCGATGTAGAAAGTGCATTTGACAACTTACAATATGAGTTCTGATATGAAACTAACAAAATTTCTTGTATTAAGCTTTATTGCTTTATTATCAATTTCCTGTAATTCTCAAAACTGCTCTGACTTAAAAGAAGATTTAACAAGTTACGAACAAGCAAAAAGGTCAATTGAAAAAACCAACTTTACCTTTTCTGATACTTGTAATACAAGCAAAAGTTCTTGGATTTTAGGAGCTGAATATTACTCTTGCGACAATAAAAATGGATATTTCTTAATTAAAACAAAGAAGAAAACATATATTCATAAGAACTTACCAAAAAGAATATGGAATGAATTTAGAAACGCTGATTCATTTGGTAAATTTTACAATTCAAAAATAAAAGGAAAATATCAATTGATAATATAAAAAAACGTTACACAACAATGGCTATAATTCATTGCTTCTGATTTTCCTGTTGGAAAATCCTCGCGCTGAATTAATGCCAGTAATTTTTTAGTAAATTAGTTGCTGAAACACGCAACGACATCATAGCCGAGACCGTTGGCAGTCATTTGACA
>JAGQYU010000047.1 GCA_020435885.1 Flavobacteriaceae bacterium | reverse complement strand
AATTGCTTCGCCAAATTTAGTGAGTTGATTATAACCTCTCTTACGCATCTTTTTGGGGTGTAAAGGAACCGGTACAATACAGTCTATTTTAGGGAAACGTTTACTTTCTGCCAATTCTTTGCCTAACCATTCGCCTAAATAAGTACCTACGCTTTGATCTTTATAATATTTTAATTGATAGATCAGTTTTTGGGTAATGCTTCCATGCGAATAAAAAAGCAATGATGTTGCAAATTCAACCTTTATTCTTCCGTAAAAAGCCTTTTCAACCTTGTTATTTTCTTCGTTAGTAAACTCAGTTAATGGCAGCTCAAAATTACATGATAAACACAATGTATTTTCATTGTCATGCAATTGTGAATTACAGTTAACACAAACCTTTGGGAAGAATAAATGATAAATATCTTTTAAAAAGCTCATGGTTGATTTTGGTAACTTTTTATAATCAATTCTAAAAACGTTTTAACTAAATCTTAAGAATTCCTTTAGAATTCGCTTTTACATTTGACACGTTTAAATTCTATCATCAGTTAGAATTAAAGATAAAATATATTTTTCACAAAAGAGGTATTTTATCAACAAACAAGTATAGAAACAATGAGTTGCACAATATTTTCGTAGCTTTACGTTTCAATTAATAGTGTATAATAATTTCTAATTAAAACTTAATTATGGAAGAACAAAAATCATCCTCTAACAAGAAAATCATTATTGGTATTCTTTTGGCTTTATTGGTGGCTCTAGGTATTTATACATATAGAAGCGCATCAAAATTTAAAGAATCAGAGGAGTTTCTTAAACAAGAAAAAGAACAAATTTTAAGCAGCCTTACTGATATGGAAGGTAAGTATGATGCTGCTATTGCAAAAAACAACGAACTTTCTGATGAGCTTCTTATTGAAAGAGATAAAATTGTAGCTTTTAGAGATTCTGTAAAAAATCTTAAGAACGCTAACTGGTCTTTGGTAAGAAGATACAAAAACAGAATTGCTGAGTTAGAAAAAACAAACGAACGTTTATTCTTTATCAATGACTCTTTAACTATTGTTAACAACTTATTAGTTGTAGAAAAAGATAGTATTACCGGAAAATTGATTGAGCAAACTCAATTTAATGATACGTTGATTGCCCAAAACATTGATCTTTCTAGAAAAGTTGAAATTGGTGGAGCGCTTCGTGTTAATACTGTAAACGCTACCGGTATGAGGTTAAGAACCAACGGTAAGTATATGGAAACTAACAAAGCTCAAAAAGTAGAAGCAGTTCGTGTTACTTTCAGAATGGAAAAGAACGAAATTGCAGAGTTAGGCGATAAGCAAGTTTATATTGTAATTAAAAACCCTAGCGGTGCGGTTATTAGCGAAAAAGGTACTTTTACAGCCAAAGATGGTGAAGAAATTGCTTATACTGATCAAACTGTTGCTAATTACAATGGTGCTGAGCTAGATGTTGTTATGTTTGTTGAAAAGATACCACAAAAATTTGTAAAAGGTTTCTACACTGTTGCCGTATATGTTGAAGGTAATTTAGTAGGCGCCTCTAGAATGGAACTTAAAGATGCTTTCTTAGGTTTATAAGAAGCTAAAATTTATAATTACAAAAAAGATGTAAATAGCAATCATTTACATCTTTTTTTATTTTCAAATGTATAGTATTTCTCTATTTTTGCAGCATGGCAAATCAAGATGAACAATTTAAGAAGGTAATCTCTCATGCAAAAGAATACGGTTTTGTATTCCCTTCTAGCGAAATATACGATGGTTTAAGTGCAGTATACGATTATGCACAAAATGGTGTAGAATTAAAGAACAATATCCGTCAATATTGGTGGAAAGCAATGGTACAGCTCCACGAAAATATTGTTGGGATTGATGCCGCTATATTTATGCACCCAACCGCATGGAAAGCATCTGGCCACGTAGATGCTTTTAATGATCCGCTCATTGATAATAAAGACTCTAAAAAACGCTATAGAGCTGATGTATTGGTGGAAGATTATGTAGCAAAAATTGAAGCAAAAATTGAAAAAGAAGTAGCTAAAGCTGAAAAACGTTTTGGCGAAGCATTTGATAAAGAACAATTCGTATCAACCAATCCTAGGGTATTGGAATATAAAGCTACTGCTGATGCTATTTTAAAGCGTTTAGCCCGTTCATTAGAGAACGAGAATCTAGCAGATGTAAAGGCCTTGATAGAAGAATTGGAAATTGCTGACCCAGAAACAGGCTCTAAAAACTGGACAGATGTAAAACAATTCAATTTGATGTTTGGTACCAAGTTAGGAGCTTCTGCCGAAAGTGCTATGGATCTATACCTCCGCCCGGAAACTGCACAAGGTATTTTTGTAAACTTTTTAAATGTACAAAAGACCGGAAGAATGAAAATTCCTTTCGGTATTGCTCAAACTGGAAAAGCGTTTAGAAATGAAATTGTTGCTCGTCAATTTATCTTTAGGATGCGAGAGTTTGAACAAATGGAAATGCAGTTTTTCATTAAGCCTGGCACACAAAAAGAATGGTATGAAGAGTGGAAACAAACACGCTTAAAGTGGCACTTATCACTAGGAATGGGAGCAGATAATTACCGTTTCCATGACCATGAAAAACTAGCACATTATGCTGATGCTGCCGCTGATATTGAATTCAAATTCCCATTTGGATTCAAAGAATTAGAAGGTATTCATTCAAGAACAGATTTTGACCTTGGTAATCATGAAAAATTTTCAGGTAGAAAACTTCAATACTTTGATCCTGAAGAAAATAAGAGCTATGTTCCTTATGTAGTTGAAACCTCTATTGGTTTAGACAGAATGTTCTTAGCTGTGCTTTCTAATTCGCTTCAAGAAGAAGAATTGGAAAATAACACTTCAAGGACTGTTTTAAAACTTCCTGCTGTATTGGCTCCTGTAAAAGCGGCTGTTTTACCACTGGTTAAAAAGGATGGTTTACCCGAAGTTGCCCGCAACATTGTAGATGATCTTAAATGGAGTTTTAATGTAGATTATGATGAAAAGGACGCAGTTGGCAGACGATACAGAAGACAAGATGCTGTAGGAACACCGTTCTGTATAACGGTTGACCATGATACATTAAAAGATGATACTGTTACTATTAGGCATAGAGATACTATGGAACAAAAAAGAGTTAAGATCAACGAGCTCAAAGATATTATCCAACAAGAAGTGGATATGCGTACTTGGTTGATGAAGATGTAAAATGAAAAGAGCTAACATAAATACTATGTTAGCTCTTAAGTATAAATAATTGAGTAGTTTCTAAAATCTAAACCCGAAGTTTACACCAAATCTGGCTTCCAGTTCATCTATATGGTAATCATCAACATTACCCAATGTTATGGCTAATTCTCCGTTCAACGAAAGTGATATTTTATCATTAAATACCCACTTATGCCCTAGGCCAAAACCTACTGCCACTCCATTAATATCATACTTTGAGTATTCTGTGTAAGATGAATCAGTATTATAATCATATATGGTATAATCTTCAACTTCAATCTCTCCCGCTCTGGCTTTTAAGAATGGATAAAAGAAAAAACCAGCATGGTCTTTACTCTTTGAAAAATAAATAGCATAAGCTACTTTTAAAGAAAATGCACTATTCTTTTCTATATATCCAACATCATAATACGCAAAAGTGTCAAATAACGTAGCTGAAGCTATTAATGATTGATTGTTCTTTAATAAACGTTCATAGGTTATATTTAACGATCCTGCTGCAACTAAGTCTAACAAATTGGTTGACAGTTCATTTTGCCTTATTTGTACTTCCGTTGATTCTTGCGAAAAACTTAATACTGAACTAAAAAGTACTAAAGCAATAATAATTTTTTTCATGTAGGTTGATTACAATTAAACCTTTATTAAGTTTAAGGATGCGTAATTATAAATAAGGATGCGTATTTTTTTAAATTTTATTCTAACAAGATCATAAAAGTTCCTTTTCCTAGTACTTTTTTATCTGTTAAAACATCACTATTCAATACTTCTACAAAATCTTCCGTTTGCTTTCCAACCTCTAATTTCACTTTATCAAAAACATAACCATCAGCTGTTTGTTCTTTTAAAACTAAGGCAAAAAAAGCATCATCAATCTCTACAACAGCATCTTTTGGCAAGGCAAAACCTTCGGTTGAAGCTGTAATGATGTCCGCTTCAATAAACATTCCTGTTACAAATCTTAAATGACTTTCATCCTCAATATGACCATGTATTTTAACTGTTCTATCGGTTGCATCAACAGAAGTTCCAACTAAATGAACCTCAGCATCATAAATACTATCAGAAGCCTCGGGAACTTTAAAACGAATTTGTTGCCCTTTTTTGATCTTAAGGATATCTTTTTCAAAAGCCGTAAGTTCTAAATGGATGTGATCTGTATTTACAATTTCCATAATTTCATCTGATGGTGCTACATATGTTCCATTGCTGATATTCACCTTGGTAACGCTCCCCTCAATAGGCGCATAAATAGTAATGGCAGATGTAATGTTACCTTGCTCAACTGATTGTGGGTTTATGTTCATCATTCTAAGTTTTTTTTGCAATCCGTTGTACATAGCTAACGTGCTTTTGTAGGTACTCTCCGCTTTAAGAAAATTCTTTTCGGAAGTGATCTTTTCATCAAATAATGTTTGCTGCCTGTTGTATTCAGATTTTAGGTAATTTAGTTGTTCGGCAACTTCTAAATATTCCTGTTGTATTTCAACATAATCAGTATTTTCTAGTGTAACAAGTGGTTGCCCTTTTCTTACTTTATCACCTATCAATAAAGGAGTACGCTTTACATAACCTCCTGCAAAAGTGCTAATACTAGCTTTGTTGTTTGGCGGCACATCTGTCATTCCATTTACATGGATAACATCATTAAAAGGATATTTGGTGAGTTCTACTAAGGACATATTTTCACCATCAAACTGAGTTTTTGATACAGTTATAGCTGTATCTATAACTTCCTGAGCTTCTGCAGATTCCTCTTTTTGTGATTTTGCACAAGAAAAAATTACTAAAACTAAAAATATTATATAGATGCGTTTCATAACGTTTTAAATTCTAAAGGATTAAATAATTTATTGATATAATTGTTTGGTTATATTTATTGAGATTATCTAAATAAGTAAGCTCAATATCCTTAGCATTTTCAATACTTTGGATGTACTGAAAAAAGTCTATTTCACCATTCTTATAACTTGCTAAAGCAGTTTTTACGATCTCTTCGGAGAGCTTTTTACCCTGTTCTTCGTAATAATCAACGGACTCTTTATACTGCTGCAATTGAGCCATGAGTTTATCATGCTCAGTTTTTAGCTTTATCTTATAATCATTTTGTAATTCCTCTGCTGATTGATAAGCTAATTTAGAAGCTTTTATCTTTGAAAATGAACCATTTAAGAACAAGGGAATTTTTACTCCAAATTGATAACCGTATAAATTATGATTCAAGGCACTATTTGTCCCTTGAAAATATTCAAAACTAAGGTCAGGTAACAAACTTTGCTTTTCAAATTGATTTTTTGCCTTGAAATAGTTTTTGGAATTTTCGAAATAGTTCAATCCTATATTCGACTCAACCGAAATGGTATTCAACTGCAATTTTTGCATTGATTTACTGTCAATTTCTAAAGAATCTGCCTGTACTAGAACCTGTAATTGTTTATATTTTATCAACTCATCTTGCTGAGCCTGTTTATACAAATTTTGTAATTGACGCTGTTTTGACTGAGCCGTTATCATCTCCAAATAATTAGATTCTCCTAATTCAAAACGTCTTTTTGCCGCTTTAGCGAAATCTTGATACAAACTATCCAAAAACTGATAGGTAGTTGCCTTACTCATTGCATATTGAAGATTATAATATGCTAAGGAAACATCTCTTTTCAACATTTCGAGCTTCATCGAATACGATGTTTGCTCCAATTCAAACTGTGTTTTATTTACCTTTCTGGAAGCAAAAAACGTAGTTGGAAATTTTATATCTTGCTGAATGCCATATACCTTTAAAGGTTCATTATTCAGCGCAAGATTATTCTCATCATAATTATAATAGAAAGAAGTTCTATCAAACAATCCGCTACTGTTTATGAGTGTTTTAGCCTCATCCACTTTAAGTGAAGATGCTTTTAAACTGGCATTGTTCTTAATAGCCAAATTGATGGTTTCTTCAACCGTTAAAGGCTTGTTCTGTGCATAGCTGCTAACACTAATCAATAATACGAGTAAAGTAGCCACACCCTTTTTGTTGAGTTTTATCTCTTTTTTCTCCTCAAACCAGGCATATAGAACTGGGAGAACTATCAGTGTAAGTAAGGTTGCTGTTACCAATCCTCCAATAACTACTGTTGCCAACGGACGTTGCACCTCTGCCCCTGCATTGGTTGAAACTGCCATAGGTAAAAACCCTAATGCCGCTGCTGCTGCCGTTAATAAGACTGGACGTAAGCGTTCGGTTGCCCCTTTTAAAATTCTATCATGCACATTCATTATTCCGTGTTCTTTTAGTTCTTTAAAATGTTCAATCAATACTATACCGTTCAATACCGCAATACCGAATAGTGCTATAAATCCTACTCCGGCCGATATGCTAAAGGGCATATCTCTAAGCCACAACAACAATACTCCTCCAACCGCTGAAAGCGGAATGGCAGTATATACCATCAATGCTTCTTTGATGGAGCCAAAAGCAAAATGGAGTAATATGAATATCAGCACTAATGCCACTGGAACTGCTATTTTAAGCCTTGCTTTTGCACTTTGTAAGTTTTCAAACTGGCCGCCATAGGTAATGGTATAACCTGTTGGGAGTTTAATATTTTTATCAATTAGAGCCTTTACATCATCAACAACTGATTGTAAATCTCTATTCCTCACATTGATACCAACTACTATCCTACGTTTGGTATCATCCCTTGAGATTTTAGCAGGTCCTTTGGTATAATTAATTTCAGCCAATTCACTTAGCGGAATTTTAGTTCCGGAAGGAGTATCTACATACAGATTTTGTAGATTACTGATATCCTTACGTTGAGATTCACCAAAACGAACAACTAGATCAAAACGTTTTTCTCCTTCAAAAACATTGCCGACGGTAGCTCCTGAAAAGCCCATGGAAACCATTTCATTCAAATCGGCAATATTCAAACCGTAACGGGCAATCTTGCTTCTATCATATTTTACGCTCATCTGAGGCAGGCCTTCAACTTTTTCAATCGTTATATCCGAAGCCCCTTCTACATTACTGATCAACGCTTTAATTTCATCTGCTTTTGAAGCGAGGATACTTAAATCTTCGCCAAATATTTTAATGGCCACATCTGCTCTAACCCCAGTGATCAATTCGTTAAAACGCATTTCTATAGGTTGGGTAAATTCTACTTCCATCCCCGGTATAACGGCCAACGCTTCTTTGAATTTATCGGCCAATTCGTCTTTACTGTCGGCAGATGTCCATTCTTTTTTGGGCTTTAACTTGATGATAACATCACTTTCTTCCATAGACATAGGGTCAGTTGGCACTTCCGCAGCCCCAATCCTACTTACTACCTGATCAACTTCGGGAAAATTATCAAGCAAAATCTGTTCAATTTTTGTAGTGGTTTCAATAGTCTTTTGTAATGATGTTCCTGTTTTGAGAACAGGCTGAATCACAAAATCACCTTCATCTAATGTTGGCACAAATTCACCTCCCATTCTGCTAAATAAAATAACGGCAGAAGTTAAAAATACCAATGCCATGGTAACAACTGTTTTTTTATGCTCTAATGCCCAATTAATGGTTGGTGAATACATTTTTTCTAAAAACTTCATCAATCTTACTGATACATTTTTATCAGAAACCTTACTCGGTTTTAAGAATAGTGAAGAAATTACAGGAACATACGTTAAACAGAAGATCATAGCTCCTATAAGTGCAAAGCTAAAGGTCAGTGCCATAGGTTTGAACATTTTGCCTTCTACACTACTCAATGAAAGAATTGGGATGAATACGATAAGAATAATTAACTGCCCAAAAACTGCGGAATTCATCATTTTTGATGCTCCTTTTAATGTTATTTTATCAATTAAATCTTTTCTATCATTTTTAGACAATGAATTGATGGCATCCGTTTTAGCGGAAATTTGAAAAGCAATAAATTCTACTATAATTACCGCTCCATCTATAATGATACCAAAATCTATTGCTCCAAGACTCATCAAATTGGCATCAATACCAAAAATATTCATGAAAGAAATAGCAAACAGTAAACTCAACGGAATTACTGATGCTACAACCAAACCTGAACGCAGATTACCCAACAGTAGAACTACTACAAAAATTACGATAAGTGATCCTAAAATGAGGTTCTCTGCCACTGTAAATGTGGTTTTGCCAATAAGTTCGCTCCTTTCTAAAAACCCGTTGATATAAACGCCTTCCGGTAATGTCTTTTGAAGGGATTCTATCCGTTCTTTAACTGCTTCAATAATCTTTTTTGAATTTCCATCTTTCAGCATCATTATTTGCCCAAGAACTTTCTCTCCTTCTCCGTTACCCGTAATGGCACCAAAACGCGTAGCACTCCCAAAACCAACATTGCCAATATCTTTAATATAAATAGGAACACCGTTGTTGTTCTTTACAACAATGTTCTCCAAATCTTCCAAACTGGTTACAAGGCCTTCGCCTCTTACAAAAAAGGAAGTATTTGTTTTTTCAATATAACCACCACCGGCAACACTGTTATTTTTTTCCAACGCTGTATAGATATCAGCCACAGCGATATTCATTGCTTTTAGCTTTTCTGGATTGATGGCCACTTCATATTGTTTTAAGTAACCTCCCCAAGTATTGATCTCTACCACACCCGGAATACCTGATAATTGGCGTTTAACGATCCAATCTTGCATAGTTCTTAACTGCGTGGTGGAGTACCTGTTTTCATAGCCTGGTTTTACATCTAAAATGTATTGATATATTTCTCCCAGACCTGTCGTAATAGGTCCCATTTCCGGAGTTCCAAAGCCTTGTGGTATCTTCTCGGAAGCTGATTTGATCTTTTCAGCAATTAGCTGTCTTGGCAAATATGTCCCCATATTATCTTCAAAAACAATGGTAACTACTGAAAGTCCGAATTTTGAAACAGAACGTATTTCTTTTACCCCCGGCAAATTAGCCATTTCCAGCTCCACCGGATAAGTGATGAATTGCTCTACATCTTGTGTAGATAAATTTCTGGATGTAGTAATTACCTGCACCTGATTATTGGTGATATCAGGTACTGCGCCTATTGGTATTTTGGTTAATGAATAAATACCAAAACCAATAACTGTTGCTATAAAAAGCAGTATAATTAATTTGTTCCTTAAACTGAATTGTATGATTTTTTGTAACATAATCTATTTAAAAGTTAATAGGATGAAAACATGCAAATCGATCTACGACATGATGTTATAAAACCTTTACCAAATAAAATTATGCTTGCTTAGGAGGCTGAAAAATTGATGCTTTTTTAAAGTACGAATATGAATCCTTATAGAAAAAATTTGAGTTTTTCTCTACAGTATCGCAACAACTAAAGTTGTAATACAAAATAGTCTGCGTAAAATTAACCTGAGCATGAGAGCAACTATCAGAATGTTTTAAAGGCAAATTTTTATGTTCTTTATGTTTGCCATCATGTTCATTAACTTTATCACCATAATGCTCGGTTAAAAATTCTAAAAAATTATCTCCATAAACCTGTTGATGAAATTTAGCATGCTCATATAGGTCTTTTACTTTTAAAATATCTTCAAAAGTAAAGTCAGAGGTTTGAACTAATATCAAACTTACGAGTAATATGGATACAATTTTTTTCATTTAGCGATGCTAAATTACATATTTTTTAAAAACAGCTCTGTAATAAAATTTACAAAGTATTAAAAAGAGGCTCTTAATTGTAACGATCCCGTATGGATTGCTTTTACAGATTCTGACTTCCTGCCAAGGTAATTGAATGTTACATCTAAATATGAATTGATCCTTTTTTGAAAACTTACATTCCACGTGTAGTTAGTACCCGGCCGTAAACCTTCCAACAGTTGGTAACCAACTGCCGAATTCGTTTCACCGGTAAATTTATTGAACACTAAATTTAATGATGAATTCACTGAAAAATTCTTTCCGGTTGTATGAATAAAATTAACCCCTAATGTATTGATAAACAATGCTTCTTCATCTCCAATTATATTCTTTTTATCTTTAAGATGATACAACATTTCAAACCTTGAATTTGTACTGTATAGATATGATATCTTTGGGTTGAACTCCTTGCTCTGTATGGTATAATTTCTGCTTGTAAACACATCTGAAGTGCTCTTATTCTCTGAAAAAGAAGTCTTTACATCTAACAACCACCATTGTTTTATCCTGTGATTGAACAATAATTGGTGAGATTTCAGCTTATTATTTTGGTTATTAATTGAATAGGCATTTTTATTATCTGTATTAATGAACGTGTATGTAGTCGAAAAAAACTGTTTACCACGATTAAAAAACAAACTGTTTTTAAAAGATTGATTCAGTGCCAACGCATCATTAACAGCAAAAGGGTTTAAATTAAAAGAAGAATTTTCCCTTTTAACTTTTCCGTCGATCACAATAAATGACTGATTAACAAAATGTGATAGAAACTTTTTAAATCCCTTCTTATCAGACCATCCGGTTGCATTCAGTGTAAAGCTCTGACTGAATTTATTTTGATTGGTTTTTATATAATTTATGGTAGGCAACAGAACCCTTACATAATTTGCCTCATCCTGAAACTGAGCCACTTCAAACTCATCCAGTTCTTGTATGCCATTATTGTTATAATCATTCCAAGTAAAATAACCCAAACCTGCATCAACCTCCACATAGTTGAACTCTTGTTGAGGCAATACTCCGGAATTGGTCTCATAAGCCGTTTGCAATGATACACCATTATTGAAGAATTGTTGTCTGTACAACAACCGTGAGTTTAATGATTCTTCATCATCAAAATTTGTATGATCTATGGTTCTGTAATTTACAAAAAGAGATAGATTAGAAGCCTCATTCTGAATAAGTTTAGAACGCATAAAGTAAGTTTTAGCCGCATTAACTTTCTGTAAACGTTGTACTTGAACGCTATCCGTAACTTGATAATTAAATCCAAACTCAGCATATACTTTTGCCGTATCTCCTACTCCAAAAAAAGCTTCATATTCAACTAATTTATGACTGATATCTTCTAATTCTGAAGTGCTCTTATCGTATCTTTTATTACTCTCGGCATTTAATTCGGCACCAATCCAACTTTTTGAAAAATGATGTTTACCATGTGAATACCACCTAAAAAAATCAGTTTTATAAGCATTTGTATTATTTGACAATAGACTGGAATTTACATTGATCTTTGTTCTATTCAATTTAAGGTTAGTTAAAAGATTATGTCTAATCCCATTAAAATTCTCACTATAATTCAAATTTTCAAAAACATAAGAAACTATACCTTTCGTAGTGTTTGATAATGATAAATTAGTAGAAAGATAGCTCTGATTTCCTTCCGTGTTTAGCAAATCCCAGTCCCTAGAAAATTCTACATTTCTGTAACGTTCTATCGTTCTAAAGTTTTTATGTATCAACTCATAATTCACTCCTGTGGCAAACTTCCAGTTTCTATCAACCAAAATCTGATTCCATTTAAATTTACCTGCAAAACCTTCATTATCAGTATCATCTATTGAAGAAAATAAATTAACATCATTACTGCTATATGCCAACTCAGATGAAATTGCAGTTTTTTCAGTAGGTGTATAATCTGCATTTAACACACCAATCATTAACCGATTTGGAGGTGTTAACTGAACTATTGGTTCGTAGGCTCCTTGTTTTATGTCGCTTACCGGAGCAACGTATTCAAATATTCTCCCAGAAGCAATAGTAGTTTGAATTACATAATTTCCTTGCCCCTCACCAACGTACGTAAATGTTACTCTGAACAATTCATCATCAGGGTTGGAAGAAAAAACATAAACTTCCTCACTACCTATAAGCTCTTTTTTGTACAGGATTTTATTCTCTTCAAAAGCAGCATTATATGCTGATGGAGCTACCATTAAACCTTCATTATCACCCGCTTGGGATAATATCACTTTTTGTGAAGTTGTTAAATCTTGCTGCAAAGGCTGATTTTTCACATCATTCTCATTATAAAAAGTTACACCCAATTTTAGTTTATCATTTTTGTACTCAGCACCGTTATAGGTTACAAAACGCGTATAATTTCTATCAGCATATTGATATTCAACTACAACCCTCATACTGCCTGTTATGGGGAAAGTGGGCATAAAAGTGATCTCGGCTGTATTGTAATCAACAATATAATCATTGTTTTCTCCTCTGGTTAACGGAGCTCCATTTACATAAACCGTTTCACTACCCGAAATAAGCAACGTAAACTCTTCTGTATTGGTACCTGTAATTTTATAAGGCCCTTGATTGCCTTCTTCGCCTGTAAAAGAATTTCTGGCAAACTGGCCTCTAACTAGTGCTCCGGAAGCAAAAAAATGTGTATCATTTTCTTCACTTTCAGTCATTACATCAACCTGAACACCAGCCACTTTTTTATTAAATCTTAAAAACTGGTTTGTAGTATTGAAAAGATTAATATCACCTGCACTAATTTTCCAGTTCTTACTGAAAAGTTCAATAAAAACTCTATCAAATTCATCTAAGCGTTGCGAAAAACCATTTTCCTGTAACGGAACATTAGAGTCTGTTATTGAGGCTCTTACTTGAACATCTTTAGAGATATTTCCTGAAATTTGAAGATCAAAATTAGAATTGACCACTGCATTTTGATTGTTCCCAACTGTAAACCCACGCAAAATACTCCCTGAAGTTTGCAAGCCATCAAACGGTAAGAAATTTTTATTTATTGTTGACTTTTGAACACTATATAATCTTGATAAATCTGTAGCTTGTGGAACAATCAAGCTCTCATCAAATTTATAATAGGTTTTGGTTAAAAATTCAGGTAATGCAGTATATTGAACTGTTATTCTCTTAAATTTAGGTTTGTTGATGTAGAGTTGCGCTTTAGCAAAATTAACCGAATACAAGGTGCTATCGATCAATTGTTTAGCACTATCTAAAACTTTAAAATTATAGGGGCTTATACTAATAGAATCTATGGTTATGGTATCAGAGACTACTTCAAAATCTTTTATACGTAAGCGACTATCCGTAGTTTGAGCAAATGAAGAAAAGCTAATGAGTCCAACTAATATGCATATAATTTTCTTCATCTACTAAATGTTCGCTTTTTGATGGTAAAAATAGCTTAAAATAATTTAGGTAGATTTTACTTCAAATTCTAAAAAATTAAAAAAGGGATTGTTGTGAAGGAGGGTTCTCATGTTCTAGCAGCCAACGTTTGCGCCACAATCCGCCGGCATATCCTGTTAAAGAACCATCACTGCCAATAACCCTATGGCATGGAATAATGATCCAAATTGGGTTCTTTGCATTGGCATGTGCAACCGCACGTATGGCACTAGGATCTCCCAACTCTTCACTTTGTTGCAAGTAAGACCATGTTTTACCGTAAGGGATTAACTGTAATGACCTCCACACCTGCTTTTGAAATTCTGTACCTTGTGGATTGAGTTTTAAGTTAAAAGTTGTTCGAGTGCCTTTAAAATATTCGTCCAACTGCTTTACACATTCTTGCAAACATGTTGGTATATGCGTTGAGCCTTCTGTATCATTATCAATAACAGAAATAGAGGAAATACCCTCCTCATCCCCCACTATACGTGCAGTTCCTATAGGTGTTTTGTAATATGTTACTTTTTCAAATTCCAAAAACTTCCTTTGAATTTCGGGTTGTTACAGCTGCTATTTCTTCAGGTGTTAAATTATAAATATCTGCCAACTTATCCAACACATTTATGATATAACTGCTTTCATTGCGTTTACCACGATAAGGAACTGGAGCTAAATACGGAGCATCCGTTTCCAAAACGATATGTTTTAATGGTATTTCATTCAAAAACTGATCGATCTTTCCATTTTTAAAAGTTACCACACCTCCAATTCCGAGTTTCATATTATAGGATATTGCACGTTCGGCCTGTTCTTTAGTTCCAGTAAAACAGTGAAAAATACCAAAAAGTTTATCATCCTTAACATCATCCAACACTTCAAAGATTTCATCAAAAGATTCCCTACAATGAATAACTATAGGTAATTCTTTTTCTTTGGCCCAATCAATCTGCTTTTTAAAGGCTTCCTGCTGTTCTTTCAAAAAGGTCTTATCCCAATAAAGGTCAATGCCTATCTCCCCTACCGCATAAAATTTTCTTTTGTCTAACCACTCTTTAACCAAAGACAATTCTTCCAGATAATTCTCCTTAACACTTGTTGGATGCAACCCCATCATCAAAAAGACATGATCAGGATAGTTCTTTTCCAGTTCAAACATGGCTTTATTGTATCCTGAATCAATTGCAGGAATAAAAAACCGTGAAACTCCCTCATTTATAGCACGCTGCATCATTTCATCTCTATCTTCATCAAATTGCTTTGAATACAAGTGCGTGTGTGTATCAGTTATTATCATCATTAGTGTTTAGAATACAAAGATAATTATATTATAAAGTCTGGTCTATTTTTTATAGTTTAGCTATATAAAACTTACCATATGAAAATTTACCATAACCCACGATGCAGGAAAAGTAGAGAAGGGTTGGAAATACTCCAAAAATCCGGTCAACCTTTTGAAATTGTGGAATACTTGAACACTCCTCCCACAGAAAGTGAATTGAAAGATATCATCAGCAAACTTGGCGTTGCTCCTATTGAGTTGATTAGAAAGAATGAAACTGAATGGAAAGAAAATTACAAAGGCAAAGAATTATCTGATGATGAAATGATAAAAGCTATGGTAAGGTATCCTAAATTAATTGAACGCCCTATTGTAATTAAAGGGACTAAAGCCGTTGTAGGCAGACCACCTGAAAATATCAAAAAACTCTTATAGCGGTTTTTAGGTAGTACCTCACTATAAACCACTATTTGCTGGTAATTCTAAAACCAGTAGATTTGCCAATCAACCAAAAACAATTGAGAACGTTATTTTATATAGTTCTTTTGCTAACGTCTGTTAGTATTTTCAGTCAGGAAACTACCTCTGACAAAGTCCTCATTTCCGGCAATGTAATTGACTCTATTTTAAAACAACCTATTGAATTTGCAACAATTTCTTTTAGAAATAATGCTGACCTTTTAGGAACTACTTCCGATAGAAAAGGACATTTTCAATTTCAAATAGAACCCGGTTCGTATATTATAAAAATTGAATTTTTATCATACAAGCCTATTGAGTTAAAAAAGGATTTGATCTCTGATACTGATTTAGGTACTATTATGTTATCACCCAGTGTAGAAGAACTTGAAGAAATAAAGTTAGTTACACAAAAAGATCTGGTTGAATATTACGTAGATAAAAAAATATACAATGCAGCTAAAGATATTGCAAACTATGGAGGCAATGCGTTGGATGTACTGAATCATACGCCTGCGGTTAGAGTTGACAGCGATGGAAATATAAGTCTCAGAGGTTCATCAGCAACAGTGTTGATTGACGGCAAACCCGTATTAGGGCTAGATGATGGTACAAATGTGCTAAGCACCATTCCTTCCAATACTATTGAGAAAGTAGAAATTATTACCCGATCTGCAAAATACAGTGCTTCAGGTGGTGGAGGCATTTTGAACATCATCACAAAAAAGAAAAAAGGAAACGAGGGATTGAATGGTTCATTGGATGCTCACATTGGTATTCCGGAAAATAATGGATTTTCAACTTTTCTAAATGAAAATACGGATAAGATCAACATTTTTTCTACTATCAGTTTCAATAATGGAAAACGTATTAAAAGAACACATATAGACCAGACTTATTTTAACAACCAAAATGATATTACAGGGTTGTTTAACGAATCGATACGAGATGATAATCAGAAGAATAGCTTTCTATTCAATATTGGTAGCGACTTTTATTTGAACAGTAAAAATACCTTAACAACTTCGCTGCTTATTAATACAAACAATAAAGATTACGATACCAAAATTGATCTGAACGATTATGATGCTTCAGGAAATTTAATGCAACATAGGTTAAGAAATAGTAGTGATGGTGATGATGTTTCTAAGATTGAAACTTTTCTAAACTATACTTCAAAATTTAATGAAGAAGGACATCAATTATCTTTTGATTTTAAATACGATAATACCATTTCTGATGATGATGCAACTATCCGCGAACATATAATTACTCCTACAGAAAATACTATCACTCAAAAGATTGCTAAAGATCAGGATTTAGACAATTTCCTTTTTCAACTGGATTATAAACTGCCATTAAGTGAAAAAACTACATTAGAATTAGGTCAAAAAACTACGTTTCAATTTTATAAAAATAATTACAAAGTAAATCAGTTTGATCCTCTTTTACAGGATTTCATTACTATTGCCGGATATACTGATGCGGTTAATTACGACGAAAAAGTATATGCTTTTTATGGCCAGTTCGGAGCTAATTATGAAAAATTTTCATACACCTTAGGCTTAAGAGCAGAAATATCCAACATGAAAATCGGGACTAACACTACTAACACCATCACAAAAAAATACACAGATATCTTCCCTTCGGCATCCATTGGTTATGAATTTGAAAATGGCAGTTACCTCTCCGCCAATTATAGCAGAGGTATTGACAGACCTCAAATTACACAAATAAACCCATTTATTTCTTTGAATGATGAACGTTTTCAATCGGTTGGTAATCCTGATCTTAATCCGTATTACTCAGACTATTTTGAAGCACTTTATGATATTAGTTTTGAAAAACTATCTATAGCCTCATCCATATTCTTAAATAACTCGAAAAATCACTATTTAACTGTAATTCAAAGCATTGGAACTAATGATGAAGGGTCTGAACTTTATAGAAGAATCCCTATAAATAGTGGTGATAAGAATATCCTAGGCTGGGATTTAGATCTAACCTACAAACCTATTGAATGGTTGCGGTTGCGTTCTTATGTAAGTCCTTATAGGTTAGAAATAAAGAATACCATAGACAATCTATACGATTATAAAAGTACTGTTCTGTATGTAGAAGGTAGTATGCTTTTATCATTCAAAAACGGATTGCGTTTCCAAGTAACTGATAAATACCAATCACCTGTTGAGAATCGTTTAACAAAAATGAAAGCTGTCAATGCTGTTGATGCTACACTTAGTAAAGATATCCTTGATAAAAAAGCAACAATTGCTCTGAAAGGTGTTGATATTTTCAATTCAAAATGGTTTAAATATGACTCTCAAGAAGCTGGTACCCATACACTTCGTAATGCACGCTACGATAGGCAATTTACCCTATCATTCACTTATAGGTTTAATCAGAAAAGAAGAAATTCTAAAGACAGAAGTTTAGACATCAACAAAGATAATCTGGAAGACAGACAGGACGAAAAATTATAAAAGAAAAAGGGTCGGTTTTTAACCGACCCTTTTTAGATATTGTAAAGTTTACATTACTTCTTAGCTTTTTTAGCCTCACGTTTTAGCTTACTTTCTTCTCTCAAATAGCCTATCACCCAGTAAGGAATTACAAAGGTTAATAAAAAGATCATTAACCAAAATCCGATAGTAAAAACGGTTAAAAAAGTTAAAAAGCCTACAAACTGTTGAAATTCCATAATATATGTTCTTCTAATTCTGCTCCAAAAATAAAACTTATTTTGAAATTACGCATCATAATCAAATATTTTTTAGTGTCTCATTTTAACTTTTTTTTAACAAGAACCTGTTTAAACCTAAGTACTTTTCGGCTGTCAAAATAACCACTAAAATAATGAGAAAAATGGCGTTTTTTTCAAGAACAATCCTGTTGGGATTATTTTTATTTTCATTCCAACCGATCCTCTCTCAAAATCATCCATCAAATGGAGATGATAAAGAAAGAATGGAGCAGCAACTGCTTAATCTTAAAGAACATTTAGGTTTGGATGACTTACAATTTATTAGCGTTAAGAATATTTTATTAAAATATCGTGAACAAAAATTAGACCTGATAAAAACTTCTGAAAGATCAGACATCTTAACAGCCAAATTACAAGAAATTGATATGCAGCAAGATAATGAACTTCTTAAGTTCATCTCTGAAGAACAACTAGAAAAAATGAAGGTTTGGTTAAAAGAACAACCTTCAAACAGAAATAAGAAAGACAAAAAGAACAAAAAAGGTAAAAAAAGAAACAACAATCAAACCCCTTAGACATTTTATATGAAAAGATTCATTATTATCCTTATTTTCTCTATCACACTAGCTGCAAATGCGCAACATAAGTTTAGTATAACTGGTACTGTAATTGATAAAGAAACCAACCAGCCTTTAGAATATGCCACTATCGTGATGACACCTGTTAATGGCGATAATATAACAGGTGGCCTAACTGATGAAAAAGGACATTTTTCAGTTGAAGTGCCTAAAGGCGTTTATAATATTTCTGTTGAATTTATCTCATTCAAAACTTATAGATTACCTAATAGGGATATCGATAAAGATATGAACCTGGGGACTATCTTCTTAGAAGTAAGTAGCCAACAGTTAGAAGAAGTAGAACTTATTGCTGAAAAAACAACTGTAGAAATAAAACTGGACAAAAAGATATACAATGTAGGTAAAGACCTGACCGTTAGAGGTGGAACAGTAAGTGATGTACTAGATAATGTTCCTTCAGTTTCTGTGGATGTTGAAGGAAATGTATCACTTAGAGGTAGTGATAATGTAAGAATTTTAATAAACGGAAAACCTTCAGGATTAGTTGGACTAAGCTCTACCGATGCTTTGAGGCAGTTACCCGCAGACGCAATAGAAAAAGTAGAAGTAA
>JAGQYU010000299.1 GCA_020435885.1 Flavobacteriaceae bacterium | reverse complement strand
CGAAACATCCTGATAGAAAAAAGATTGGTAAACCTTTTGAGTTATCGCCTTTTCAGCAGTTTACTATTTATAATGTTTTTGGTTGGTTAGAAAAGGAAACCGGAGTGCGACGTATTAATGAGGTGTATGAAAGTTTGGCTAAAAAAAATGGTAAGACGGCTGTAATGGCTGGAATTGGTTTGTACGGTATGTCTGGTGATGAAGAGGAAGAGGCTGAAATATATATTGGAGCTACTAAAGAAGAACAGGCAAAATTATGTTTTACTCAGGCAGTTAATTTTATTAAGAAAAGTGCTGCATTACAACAAATAGGATTTATCATTCGTCAAAATCGTATTATTTTTTCTCCTGGCAATAGTTTTATGAGGCCGTTAGGTGGTGACAGTAAAACGCAGGATGGTATTAATAGTCACTATTCAATAATTGATGAATACCATGCGCATCCTGATGATAGTGTAAAAGAAAATTTAGAGAGTTCTTCTGTATCAAGGATACAGCCTATTACTTGGCATATTACTACGGCAGGATTTAATATTTTCTCTAAATGTAAAGAGTATGAAGATACTTGTATTGACATCTTAAAAGGTATCTTACCTGAAGATGATCATAGGATGATTATGATTCATAAAATGGATAAAGATGATGATTGGGAAAAAGAAGAAAGTTGGATAAAAGCAAATCCAAATTGGGGAATTTCAGTAATACCAGATAACGTACGTAAACGTTATGAAAAAGCAAAACTACAACCCTCAAAACAAGTAGAATTTAAAACAAAGTCAATCAATATGTGGGTAGATGCTCCTGATGTATGGATTGAGAATGAGATTTGGAAAAAGAATAAAGTTGATAGTATACCGGATAACGTATTTTTAAACCAAGGTTGTTATGCAGGTTTAGATTTGGCAACTACCACAGATTTAAACGCATTGATATATTTATCAGAACCAGATGCAGAAGGAAATAGATATTTAAAATCCTACTTTTTTTGTCCCTTAGATACAATTGATAAGCGCAGTAAAGAAGATAATATACCATACAGAACTTGGGCAGATTTAGGATATATAACAGCCACACCAGGCAATACAACAGATTATTCCTATATAGAAGATACTGTTTTAAATACATTCTTTAATCTCAACTGTTTAAGTTTAGAATATGATAGACATGAAGCAAATAATATCATTGTACGGTTAACTGATAAAGGAGTAGTATGCGCACCATTTAGCCAAGCAATAGGAGTTATAAGTTGGCCAACTAAGCAATTTGAAAAATTAGTATATGAAGGTAAGATAAAGCATGATGGAAATCCTGTATTAGAGTGGATGTTAAGTGGGTGTGTTATTTATAGAGATGCGAATGATAATATGAAGGTACATAAAGGGCAAAGTCATAGGTTAGGTAAAAAGCGTGTGGATGGTATTGTAGCGACAATTATGGCATTAGGCGGAAGTCTTTCAGAACCAATAGAAAATAACCAAAGTAAATACAATGATCCGGATACAGAAATTTCATTTGGAATTGAAGTTAGTGAAGATAGTTAGCTATCGTTTTAATGATAGATAACGTATTTGGCTATGAATTGCCCGATTAATTTAAAACTTAAAATAATAAAAATATGGGAATGAAAAAATCACACGCTTTAATGACTATGATGGGAATGGCTATGGCTTTAAGCGACCAAAACGGAATTTATAATGATACTGAAACCGTTAGAAAGCCATTGACTAAAGAACGAATTGAAGAGCGTAAACGTTTAAAGCAAGAAGCCATTGAAAAGAAAAGACGTGAGAACTATGGACTTACTGAATATTTTTATGGTGAAAATGTGATATATGCTAGGAATAAGAAAAACGCTGACAGAAAAGCAAGAAACAAGGGTTATTTTGTTGAGTATAACAGCAGTAACGGAATAATAACTAAAAATTAAATAAAATGGATGAAGAAATAAAAAAGTTTAGAATAATAGAACATTATATCGCTTCCTTTTGTGATGAGCGAATATTGAGTATAAACTTTAATCCTCAAAACCACAAGTGGACTATCGTAAATATTATTGATGAAAATAGTGTTTTTGATGATATTACAGGTGTTATAAACTTTTTAAAGCACAAAGATGATAAAACAGCACTAAATTAGTTATTGCCGTTAACGTATGGTGCTATGAGTAGTAGCGTATAAATAAACAAAAAGTATCGAATGAGAACAAAGCTAATAAATATTAATAAACCTATGATGAAGCAACAAATAGCTATTACTTATAGCACGTGTTGTTCATCTGTTAAAAAAAGATGGGTATGCACAAACCTAACATAGAATTACTGAATATGGATTGCTTGCTTTATATGAAGCAATGCGAGGATAAACAATTTGATTTAGCTATTGTTGACCCACCTTATGG
>JAGQYU010000298.1 GCA_020435885.1 Flavobacteriaceae bacterium | reverse complement strand
TACTAAATTTTATATTTATTTAACATTTATTTAACATTTACTAACTCCAAAAATTTACCTACCTTGTAGCAAAATACATATACTATTATATGAAGTTTACTATAAAGAATCTGAACAAATTTTTATTAATCAAGCTCCCTTCAGCTTATATATCTGGTGTTAGAGTTAAATCAATAAATGATAAAGAGGCAGTAGCTACTGTAAAGCACAGATGGATCAATCAAAACCCTTTCAGATCTATGTATTGGGCCACACAAGGAATGGCTTCTGAGTTGGCAACGGGTATTTTAGTAATGAAAGAAATAGCTGAAAGTGGCAAAAAAATATCTATGTTGGTAACACAACAAAAAGGTATTTTTACCAAAAAAGCCACCGGAAGAATTAATTTTATTTGTAGTGATGGACATCTTATAAAAGAGGCTATACAAAAAACTATTGCTACCGGAGAAGGCCAAACTATTTCCATGAAAGCCGAAGGTATAGATGAGCAAGATGATACGGTATCTGTATTTGAATATGAGTGGAGTATAAAATTAAAAAATTAATAATTTATCTACATAGTAACATTTAAAGGTATTCTCCAACACATAGAAAATGATTTATTTATGGAGAAAATACCTATTTCTAATAAAAGAAGAATATTAGAGATTTGTGCTGTTATATTAACTGCTATAGGAAAATTCATTTTTATGGATTTTTTAAATTGGCGATTTCTATTTGTAGTTGTATCAATTCTTTTATGGAGTACTTATATATTTAATAGAAGTAAAAAACAAAAAGGAATACTAAAGTATTGGGGATTTCGAACTGATAATTTTAAAACTGTTTTGAAAAAAGTTTTTCCTTTCGGAATAATTTCAATTATTGCTTTTCTTAACATAGGCTTTATCCAGGGAACCATTAATTTGACATGGCATTTAATCCCAATCCTAATAACTTATCCTATTTGGGGTACAATCCAACAATTTTTACTAATAAGTTTGGTAGCAGGTAATTTACAAGATTTGAAATTAAAAGAGATACGATCTTCTGTAATCATATTATTTTCTGCAATGCTGTTCAGTATTGTTCATTATCCGATTGGTTGGTTAATGATTGGAACATTTATTTTAGCAATATTTTATGGTTATATTTACTTAAGAAATAGAAATTTATATGTTTTAGGGTTATTCCACGGATGGCTTGGAGGACTTTTTTACTATACAGTTTTAAATACTGATCCTTTTTTACAAACTTTTGGTAAGCTTTTATCGTAACAAATCCATAAAATAGACAACTAATAAATACATTAATCAAAAACAAAAATCATGATTATTTCAACAACAGACTACATTCCAAACAAAGAAATTACTGAAGTGTTAGGAATTGCCCGTGGCAGTACTGTACGTGCCCGTAATATAGGCAGGGATATTTTTGCAGGTCTTAAAAACATAGTTGGCGGCGAAATTGATGAGTACACCAAACTGCAAGCTCAGGCTCGTGAACAAGCCATGCAACGTATGGAAGTTGATGCCAAACGTCTTGGTGCCGATGCCGTTGTAAATGTACGCTTAACTACTGCAATGGTAATGCAAGGCGCTGCCGAGATTTTAGCCTACGGAACCGCCGTAAAACTAAAATAATGGATACCATAGGTAAAATAATTATAGGTGTGGAAGGACTCATATTTGTAATCGTCATCGTAATACTAATTTATTTAGCGATACGAAGAATACGTATTAAAGAAACTGAAAACTTTGAAGATAGAGATAATTAGTAGTCATTTATCAAACAACAGCTAATAGCCAACAACTAAAAACAAACAACTAAACTAAAAACTATGACATCACACGAAATAGACTATACCATCTACGGCGAAGAAATGCAGTATGTAGAAATTGAACTCGATCCGCAAGAAGCCGTTGTGGCAGAAGCTGGCAGTTTTATGATGATGGATAATGGTATAAAAATGGATACCATCTTCGGAGATGGCTCTGGACAAGACGAAAGTGTTTTAGGTAAAATATTTTCTGCCGGAAAACGCATTTTAACAGGAGAAAGTCTCTTTATGACCGCCTTCTTAAATATAGATCAGGGGAAAAGAAAAGTATCTTTTGCTTCACCTTATCCCGGTAAAATTATTCCAGTTGATCTTACTGAATTTAACGGAAAGTTCATCTGCCAAAAAGATGCATTTCTATGTGCTGCTAAAGGCGTCTCCGTAGGTATTGAATTCTCAAAAAGATTAGGTCGTGGACTTTTCGGTGGTGAAGGTTTCATTATGCAAAAGCTGGAAGGAGACGGAATGGCATTTATGCACGCCGGTGGCACTATTGCCAAAAAACAATTACAATCCGGAGAAGTATTAAAAGTAGATACCGGATGTATTGTAGGTTTTACACAAACGGTAGATTATGATATTGAATTTGTTGGCGGTATTAAAAATACTATTTTTGGTGGAGAAGGTTTGTTCTTTGCTACATTAAGAGGCCCTGGTACTGTTTATATTCAATCATTACCATTTAGCAGACTAGCAGGAAGAGTGATTGCCTCTGCACCTCAAACAGGCAGTAAACAAAAAGGCGAAGGAAGTATTTTAGGAGGCCTTGGAAATATTTTAGATGGAGATAATAGGTTTTAAAAAAGAGCTGTCTAAAAAGTTTTTTGTCATTTCGAGCGCAGTCGAGAAATTTAAAGTGCTGTTTTGCAGTACATTTCGACTGCACTCAATGTGACATCTTGAATTTTATTTAGCTTTTTAGATAGTTCCTTTTTATTGTTTACTTTTTACTTCTGCAATATATTCTTGCAATTGTTTACCGTATTTTGACTCTTTAATTCTAGGTGTTAGTGAATTGTTTACACTATCTAGCCATTTAATATTAGCATCATAGAATTCAGTCAACGCTAAATAAGGTGCTACTTCGTTATCAGGATGTGTAATAATAAAATTGGCTGTATATCTATATTTTGATTTTATCAGACTATTAATAGCATTTGCAATAGAATCTACTTTAATGGAATCTTTATTTCTCTTGGCTTCAAAATCTGCTTTAACCAAATCCAATCTTTTGCCACTGTATTGCCCAATCATTTTATTGTATTCGTCCAATAACTGCTGATTTTTTAAACCATTGATAACAGCGCTAAAAACAAATTTATCCAATCTGGTATTGATAGTTACCGTACCAGGCTCTCCAAAAAATGGTATGCTCTTTTCAGGAGATTTATCTAACGTTAAGTAATATAATTCAGGACTCTCTACTTTATCAGAAAGTGAAAAAGTATTCTTTCCGTCAAGCGTAATAGAATCCACACTCACAACAAGTGTATCAATTACTTTTTGTAGATATAATGTGCCTTTTTTAAGGTTTTTTATTTCGCCGTTAACTGTTAACGTGTCTTTTCCGTTACCGCCACAAGACAGCAAAACTGATATTGCTATTACTGATAAGATTATTTTTTTCATATACTATTTTG
>JAGQYU010000297.1 GCA_020435885.1 Flavobacteriaceae bacterium | reverse complement strand
GTAAGTGTTGGAGGTAAGATCAATTTTTATGATGCACTTTTCCAAGGTGGAGCGGCTCAACTCAATTTATTCTCAGATAATGAAGCAAGTAGTGAAATTCATTTGCTAGCAAAGCCTAAACTGGAAATTCCTGTTGCATCAGAACTCATAGAGGTTGAAGGAAGGCTAGAGTTTCTTACCGGAGATTTTTTTAGAGATTACGAAGGAACAAACGATATAAAATATACATTCTTTACGGCTGGGATAAACCCCAGTTTAGAGATTTTAAGAGATCATTTAACTATTCAGTTGGGTGCTGATCTTATTGTGAGCCACGGTACAGCTGATGGCGATGGTACAAAGACCTATGTATATCCTGATATAAATGCGTCGTATGTTTTAATAGACCAAGTATTAACGTTATATGCCGGGGCTACAGGAGGCATGCATCAAAACACTTATAGAGATGTTACGAATGAAAACCCTTTTGTTTCGCCTACATTACGCATCAAGCGGACTGATGAACTGTACAATGCTTTTGGTGGTTTTAAAGGTAAATTAGCTTCAAATATCAACTATAATTTTAAAGGTTCTTATAAAAGTGAAAAAGATAAACCTTTGTATAAGCTCAATCCTACAAAGACTGAAGGAAGTATAACGGTTGAAAGAGGTTACGAAGCAGGCAACTCGTTTATGATTGTTTATGATGATGTAAAAACCATTAGCGCTTTTGGTGAGATTAGTGTAGATTTTTCTAAAGAACTAAAATTTGGTGGAACTTTAGAGTATAATATTTACGATATGTCTGTTGAACAAGAAGCATGGAATTTGCCAACTATCAAAGCATCGGCTTTTGCTAATTTTAACAGAGATAAATGGTTTGCCGGAGCTAATCTGTTCTTTGTTGGAGAACGTAAAGATGAACTAAGCTTTTATTATCCACAAAATCCAGGCCCTATATCAATTGAAAATGGCAATTATTTAGATTTAAACATTAACGGAGGTTATAAATTTACAGATAAGTTTACGGTTTTTGCCAGAGTGAATAATGTTTTTGATAGTAGGTACCAAAGATTTGCCAATTACGATGTACAAGGCTTACAATTTTTAGGAGGCCTTACCTATAAATTTGATTTTTAACACATACTGTTATTCTGAACTTGTTTCAGAATCTCAAACAGAGAATAAACCCTATTCGAGTAGCATTGAGACTTTTGCTTTATCCCTTTTTTGCTTGATGCTGCTCAATAGGAATTTAATCAATTATTGATACTATTTTCTCAATCTCTGTTGGCCCTTCAAATTTTTCAATCAATTTATTTTCAGGAGAATAGATAAGTATAAAGGGAAAGGCTTTGATATTAAAAGTGCTGACTAAATCAAGTCGTTTATCCTCTAAAAAAGTGATATTTTGTCTTTCTAAAAAATTATAAGATGTGGCAAATTCTTTAATTAGTTCAGTTTCTTGGTAGGAAATAAACAATAATTGTACATCATTAAAACTATCTATACTTTCTTGAATTTGCTTAGCTTGGTACTGGCAATGTTCACATTCGCCATTATAATAAATGATAATTTTTACTTTATCAGTCGGCATATTTTCTCTGGTAAAAGAATCACCGTTTAAATCTTTTAAAGTGAACTCAGGAAGCATAGTATAATCTTTTACAACATACGTATTTTTATAATAGTTGTATCCAACATAGCCAATAGCTAGTGAAATGATTATGCTAATAAGTATCTTTAAATCTTTCTTCATCAAAAGGTTTTATCCATACATTTTTTCGTAATATTCCTTATAGGCACCACTGGTAACGCTTTTTAGCCAATCTTCATTTTCTAAGTACCAGTCAATTGTTTTTGAAAGGCCTTCTTCAAAAGTTACAGATGGTTTCCAGCCCAATTCTTTGTTCAATTTTGTAGCATCGATTGCATAACGTCTATCGTGGCCGGCACGGTCTTTAACAAAGGTTATTAGTTTTTCGGAAGTACCTTTAATGTTGCCTAATTTTTCATCTAATTGTTTACACAAAAGGTGAATAAGGTCTAAGTTTGTCCATTCATTAAAACCGCCTATGTTGTAAGTTTCAGTTACTTTCCCTTTGTGGAAAATAAGGTCAATTGCGGTGGCATGGTCTTCTACAAAAAGCCAGTCACGTGTGTATTGCCCATCACCGTACACAGGTAGCGATTTGCTATTTTTAATATTATTGATAAAAAGGGGTATCAATTTTTCAGGAAATTGATTAGCTCCGTAATTGTTAGAGCAATTACTGATTACAAAAGGCAGTTTGTAAGTGTTTCCATAAGCCCTTACAAAATGATCAGAGGCTGCTTTGGAAGCTGCATATGGCGATTGTGGATCGTAAGGCGTTGTTTCTGTAAAAAGTCCTGTTTTTCCTAGAGAACCATACACCTCATCCGTAGAAACATGGTAAAATAGTTTTCCTTCAAAATTATGGTTACAGCTATCTCTAAAAGCATTCAGCAAATTGGCCGTTCCCAACACGTTGGTTTCAATAAAAGCATTAGGATTTGTTATGGATCTGTCCACATGACTTTCAGCCGCTAAATGAATAACACCGTCAAATTGATGTTCGGCAAAAAGAGAGTTTATAAACGGAATGTCTTTAATATCACCTTTTACAAACGTGTAATTATCAGCACTTTCAATATCTTTTATATTTTCCAGATTGCCGGCATAGGTAAGCGCATCCAGATTAAAAATGTGATAATTAGGGTATTTGGTAACAAATAGCCGAACTACATGTGATCCGATAAATCCGGCGCCACCGGTAATTAAAATCTTTTTCATTCTTATGTGTCATTCCTGCGAAAGCAGGAATCTTTTAATTTAATAACATTATTTTTATGAGATTCCTGCTTTCGCAGGAATGACATTTATTTTAGTGCTAGCTGCCATTTCCAAGCAGATGCCAATGCTTCTTCCAATGTAGAGTTGGCTTTCCAGCCTAATTCTTTATTTGCCAGAGAAGTATCGGCGTAAGCTTCAATAATATCACCTTCTCTTCTGTCAACTATTTTATAATTTAGTTGTTGTCCGGAAACCTTTTCAAAAGCGTTGATAACTTCCAATACGGAACTTCCTTTTCCGGTTCCTATATTAAAAACCTCAAATGATTGTTTGTTTTTCTTATCAAGCAGTCTGTTAAGCGCCGCTACATGCGCTTTTGCGAGATCAACCACATGAATATAATCACGGATAGCAGTGCCATCCGCAGTAGGATAATCTCCACCAAAAACAGATAATTGTTCTCTAATTCCAGCAGCAGTCTGAGTTACAAATGGAATCAAATTTTGAGGAATCCCTATTGGCAATTCTCCAATTTTAGCAGTTGAATGCGCTCCAATTGGGTTAAAATATCGCAAAGCGATGGCTTCTAAATTTGTTGTTTTAGAAGTATCAGCAATGATCTCTTCGCCAATTTGTTTTGTATTTCCATAAGGAGATTCAGCCGTTTTAAACGGAGCGTTTTCGGTAATTGGCATCACATCGGCCTGACCGTAAACAGTACAAGAAGAGCTGAATATAAAGTTGTTAACACGGTTTTTTAACATTTCTTCTAATAAATAGACTAATGAAGAAATATTATTATGATAATATAGCAGGGGCTTTTGAACACTTTCGCCAACAGCTTTAGAAGCCGCAAAATGTATAATCCCTTGTATATCGGTATAATTTTTAAAGAATTGTTGTATAGCGGATTGATCTTTAAGGTCTAGTTTTTCAAAAATTGGTTTTTTGCCTGTGATTGATGTGATGCCTTCCAATACATCTATAGACGAATTGGAAAGATCATCAATAATGATAACCTCGAATCCTTCATTTTGCAGTTCAACAACAGTATGCGAACCTATAAAGCCAAGCCCACCGGTTACAAGAATTCTTTTCATTGTTAAGGTTTAACAGTTTTTCTACCTACAGATTCGTAATAGAATCCGTTAGATTCCACAACTTCCAGATCGAAAATATTTCTTCCATCAAAAATAACAGGAGCTTTCATTAACCCCTTCATTTTATCAAAATTGGGAGAAGTAAACTCACTCCATTCTGTACAGATAAGTAAACATTCAACATCATTAAGGATGCTGTAAGCATTATCACCAAAAGTTATTTTATCACCATAAATACG
>JAGQYU010000296.1 GCA_020435885.1 Flavobacteriaceae bacterium | reverse complement strand
CTTATCTCATCTTTGGTTATCCAATAATGTGATTGGCAATCATAACTCCAATTTCCAATTGATGGTTTAAGAGAAACAGATTCTCCATCATATAACAACTTCCATCCTGTTGGGTGTAATGGTGTGTTAACTTCATTACCACAACCACAAGCACACTTGTGAATGACCGACTTATACTTCAAAGAAATATAAACCACTCCTTCCTGAATCTCATCAGGCATGAACTCAACAAATTGATGTTTAAGTTTCATTATTGAAAATTGTATTTACATTAATAGAATAATTACTATCATGCTCCAACCTTTGGTCGTTGAAGAAGCCATAGTATTTTTTCCATTTAATCACAGCAAAGAGAGCGTTTAAATCATTCAAATCAGCAATTTGGATGTTGGTTTTGTAAGCATCATCCTCTTCATTAGCGAAGCTTACCAAGCCATTATAAACATGCTCTCTTTTGTCAGGTGTGCTCAAAGTTGTTCTAACAATTCCCATCAACTCATTGCCTTCCCTTTCAACACCAAGTCCACAATCAATAAAAGGTATATTGAGACTTTCAAGTTTCTTAAATATATCCTTTTTGATTTCTCCAACGTCAATGGCAATAAAAACAAAATCCAATTCATTTAGTAAGCCTAAATTAGTCTCGTTAATGAAAATTGGATGAGGAATAATGCCCTTATGCATCTGGGAGTAAACTTTCGAGAAGTATTCAACTTTAAAAATATTAAGGTCTATTTTCTCCTTAGTGGTTGCCCCCGGTGCCCTAAAAGCATTATGTTGTCTATACCTATCGCCATCAAATAGATGAATTTCTCCAACTAAAGTTTTTGCCACCTTATCTAAAATATAAGAACCAGTACCACCTAAGCCTATTATTCCAATTTTTAATCCTGAAAGCTTTTGGTTGATAGCATCAATTTCGGCTCTAGAAGAATTGGTGTCACTATAATGCAACACAGAATTTTCTTTCATTGACTCAATCACTCTTCCTGTTTTTGCTGTTACTTCAGGAAAATAGTGTTGAGCTTGCCCACTTAGAATACTTACATAAGTAGTCATTTTTTCATAATAGGTAGGATACAAAGGATTTGGTTTATGTGAAAACAAATGGTCAATTATTATCCCATTTCCCAAATCTTGTCTTTGACTATTGTTAATTAACTGACTCATTGGGTTACCGTCAATATCACATGGTGTTTCTCCAATGAAATAAGCAACATGCGTATTAGGTCTTGGAGTTGACACGTTGGAAACCAACGTGCCATAAACCAAATCCTTTTTAGCATTCAAGTATGGAACACTATGTATTAAGAGAAAGTTTCCAACTATCTCAACTTCATAATCATCGTTACGAAGCTCTTTAATGCCGAGACTATGATTTGTTTGTTTCAGTAACATTGAATATCATTTTATTTTTTACTGAAATAACCTCTCCTTTTAGCATACTGCCTTCGGGTTTACTCGGTACTCCGTTAATGTAATTTACGGTATAAATCACATTAGGATTAGCGGAAATTCTCCCATAAGCAAGTATCACAACGTCTTCAAAGGATATTTTATCCTTAGTCCAATCTTTTGGCTTGCTATTTACAATAACACATTCTATTTTCTCCTCTATCTCACAAGAAATAAAGCAGGAATTTTTAGTGATTGCAATTTTATGTTCCAAATCATCTTTATAAGTAACTTCTACACCACCTTTTCGAATTTCCTTGAGATAGTATCGGTCAGGATTGATACCTGCCACATTCATTATCTCAATTGGAGTCATAAAGCATTCATCTACTTCATATTGCTTATCATCAACTTTGATAGATAGCTTCCTATATGGCTTTGCTCGAAATCCTTCAATTCCTACTTGCTCTAGGTCTACTTCCTCATCTAATTGAATTGGCTCAAAACCTTTCTCATTGACTTTATAAAGAAGTTCATAATCTTCAACTGGCAACAATTGCGCAATTGATAATAGGTCACGTCCTGTTAGTTTTGATTCGTTGGACTCGAATTTTTTCTGATTAAGTTTAAAAACAAATGTCATTTTTTTATGTTTTTAATTAAACAATCGTTATCAAAATAGATAACCCTTTCAATCAGCCCTTCTTTTTTAAAACAACCTAGAGCTAAAGCTGTTCAGGTAAAATATTTTGTTAAAACAATTGCTTGAAACATAAAAAAATGTTACATTTGCATGACAAAATAAAAAAACAAGGAATTCTTCAATTTAGGTGATGTAGCCTTTTGAAGTTTAGTTTACCAGACTAATAAAATTCCCTTAATTTCTAATCCAATTTGTTGCTCCAACAATAAATTGGATTTTTTGTTTTAATACATCAGCTTAACTTTTAACATTACAAATATAATCAAAATAATATTGTGTAAAATTTTATGTTATCAAAAAC
>JAGQYU010000295.1 GCA_020435885.1 Flavobacteriaceae bacterium | reverse complement strand
CAGAACTGGGAGAATGTACCTCAAATCTTTAGGGGTGTAGGAGATATGCTTCTAAGAAATGACAATGGTAAATTTGTTGATGTTAGTGATGAAGCAGGAATATATGGAAGCCTAATTGGTTTTGGTTTGGGAGTTTTAGTAAGCGATATTAATGAAGATACGTGGCCTGACATTTATGTGTCTAATGATTTTTATGAAAGAGATTATTTATACATAAATCAAAAAGATGGAACGTTTAAAGAAGAGATAAAAAATTGGACATCGCATCTATGCTTGTCGGCTATGGGAGTTGATATGGCAGATATAAATAATGATGGTAGTCAAGATATTTTTATTACTGATATGCTGCCTGAAGGAGATCAAAGGGTAAAATCTGTTATGGAATTTGAGGGATATAATGTTTTTAAACTTAAGCAAAGCAAAGACTTTTATCAGCAATACATACAGAATACACTTCAGTTAAATAATGGAAATAATACGTTCTCTGAAATAGCGTACTTCAGTGGTGTTGCCAAGACTGATTGGAGCTGGGCAGGATTGCTTTTTGATATGGATAATGATGGATTTAGAGATATATATGTTACTAATGGTATAAATCATGATCTTACAGACTTAGATTTTGTAGACTTTTTTGCAAATGAAATAGTACAAAGAATGGCGCTCACCGGAAAAAAGCAGGCGATAGATTCTATCATCAACAAAATGCCGGTTGCTCCACAGTCGAATTACGCTTATAAAAATAATGGCGATTTGACATTTGATAATGAGACAAAAAAGTGGGGGTTAGAATTGCCAGGGATGTCTAATGGAGCGGCATATGGGGATCTTGATAATGATGGCGATCTAGATATTGTGGTTAATAATGTTAACATGACAGCTTTCCTATATAAGAATAATGCTGAAAGGTTAACAAATAATAACTACATACGATTAAAATTTGAAGGAATAGATAAAAATAAATTTGCTGTAGGTGCTAAAATTAAATTGTATTATGCTGATAATAATGTAGTGCAAGAGCTGATTCCATCAAGAGGATTTCAATCATCAATGGATTATACAATGAGTATTGGATTAGGGAAGCATTCTAAAATAGATTCTTTACGAGTAATTTGGCCTAATGATTTTACGCAAAAATTAACTAACATAGAGGGTAATCAAACATTAATTCTTAAACAGACAGATACAAAAGAGAAATATAAATCCGTAAAAAACAAATATGAAAAAACATTCTTAAAAGAATTGGACAATGAAAGATTGTTAACCCATGATGAAAATGATTATAATGATTTTGACCATGAAGGGCTTATTTTTAAAATGATATCTCAAGAAGGACCAGCTTTAACTATTGGTGATGTTGATGGAGATGGTAATGAGGATGTGTTTATAGGTGGAGCAAAAGGTCAACCAGGTATTTTGTATATTCATATTGGTTCTGGAAAATTGAGGGCTTTACCACAGAAGGTGTTTGTTACAGATGCTAATTTTGAAGATACTGCAGCAGCTTTTTTTGATGCTGATACTGATGGAGATTTAGATTTAATGGTTGGAAGTGGTGGAAATCAAGTTGGCGAAGAAATGACCTATAGACCAAGGCTTTATTTGAATGATGGAAGAGGGTATTTTGAGAAATCTGATAAATCAATTCCCAGTAATTTTACTAATATATCAACAATTACCCCAAATGATTTTGATAATGATGGAGATGTTGATGTATTTATTGGGTCAAGGAGTGTTGTGGGTACATATGGTATTGACCCAAAACATTTGTTTTTAGTTAATCAGGGTAATGGTGTTTTTACTGATGAAACAGAAAGAGTTATTTATGAGATAAAAGATGCCGGAATGATAACTGCTGCTATTTGGGAAGATATTGATGGCGATGCAAAAAAAGATTTAATTACAATATCGGAATGGGGTACGCCAATTATATTTAAAAATAATGGTAGAAAATTATCTAGATGGAATACCTCATTAGATTCAATGTATGGACTTTGGAATACTTTAAAGGTAAAAGATCTAGATAATGATGGAGATAATGACCTCATATTGGGTAATCAAGGAGAGAATATTCCATATAAGGCTTCAGAAGCTAATCCAATGAAAATGTGGGTGAATGATTTTGATAACAACGGCACCATTGAACAGATTGTAAGTCAAAGTTTTAATGGTAAAGATTATCCTATACATCAGAAAAAGGATCTCACTACTCAATTAGTAACGTTGAAAAAACAGAATCTTAAAGCATCAGACTACGCTAAAAGAACCGTTGAAGAATTATTTCCTAAAGAAGTTTTTGATAATTCTATTGTTAAAAAATCTGTTATTAATGAAACTGTAATTGCTGTTAATGAAGGAAATGGAAAGTTTGTTTTAAAGGTATTGCCAAGTAGAGTGCAATTATCTTGTATTTGCGGTATTGAATGTTCGGATGTGAATAATGATGGCAAAATTGACCTTATCATGGCAGGGAATAATTATGAATTTAAACCTCAATTCTCTCGTTTAGATGCTAATTATGGAAACATATTGTTGAATTATGGAGATATGAATTTTATATGGCAAGATTATGCTAAGAGTGGTTTTTTTATAAGAGAGGAAGTAAAACATATTGATATGATAAAAGATAAAAATGGGAAAAAGTACTTGATAGTAGCAATTAATAATGGCAAACCTAAGATTTTTGAGTTCAATGAATAAGTACAGTTTACTTATATATGGTTGTTTGTTAATCCTAGTAGGCTGCTCTAAAAAAGAAGGAGAGGTTTTTGAGAATCCTCCATCAAAAGAAACAGGTCTAACATTCGTAAATCAATTAACAGAAACGGATGATTTAAATATATTAGATTATCTATATTTTTATAATGGAGGTGGAGTAGCAGTTGGCGATATCAACAATGACAATTTACCTGATATTTTCTTTTCAGGTAATCAGGTTAAAAATAAACTCTATTTAAATAAAGGAAATTTAAGATTTGAAGATATAACAGAAAAAGCTGGTGTTTTGGGTAATAGTACATGGAATACCGGAGCTGTTATGGGGGATGTTAATGGGGATGGCTTGCTAGATATTTATGTGTGTGCCGTTATAGGAATTAATGGCTTTAATGGGCACAATGAGTTGTATATCAATAATGGTGACGAAACTTTTACGGAGAAAGCATCTCAATATGGTTTAGATTTTGATACATACAGTTCTTCAGCAGCCTTTTTAGATTATGATCTTGATGGAGATTTAGATATCTATTTATTGAATCATGCTGTGCATACACAAGAATCTTTTGGACATGCAGATCTCCGTTTAAAGCGTAATTATGAAACAGGCGACAGACTTCTGAGAAATGATGGAGATAAATTTAGTGATGTTAGTGAACAAGCAGGTATTTATGGTGGTGTTAATGGTTATGGTTTAGGAATAGCTGTAGCTGATTTTAATTTAGACGGATATCCTGATATTTATGTGGGTAACGATTTCCATGAAGATGATTATTATTATCTCAATAATGGTAATGGAACTTTTACTGAAAGTTTAAAACAATATTTTGGGCATACCACTCGGTTTTCAATGGGTAATGATGTTGCCGATATTAATCATGATGGAAGACCTGATATTTTATCATTGGATATGTTACCCGAAGATGAAAAAGTGTTAAAATCATCAGAAGGAGATGATAATATTCAAACTTTAAAATTACGTACAGAACGTTTTGGATATTATTATCAGTTTACTAGAAATATGCTTCATTTAAATGAGGCTGATGGTAATTTTAAGGAAGTTGCCCTTCTAGCAGGTGTTGCTGCTACAGATTGGAGTTGGAGTGTATTGTTTGCTGATTATAATCAAGATGGCGAGCAGGATGTTTTTATTTCTAACGGTATCCCAAAACGTCCAAATGATAAAGATTATATAAATTTTGTTTCTTCAGAACAGATCAAAAAAAAATTGAACAACACTAAATTGGTCGATCAAAAAGCATTAGAAATGATGCCTTCAGGGGCAGTCCATAATTATGTTTTTAAAGGCACAAATGATTTAAAATTTATAAATGAATCCGAAAAGTGGATTGCAAAAGATACATTAATTTCAGGAGCAACTGCATTAGGGGATTTTGATAATGATGGAGATATTGACTTAGTAACTAATAATATTAATCATCTAGCGACATTGTATATTAATAAAACGAATGAGAAAGCGAATTATTTAAAAATTAAGTTTAACTATAATTTACCTAATAAATTTGGCATTGGCACAAAAGTTTTGGCTTATAATGCAGGTAAATTACAATACAAAGAATTGTATACTGTAAGAGGTTTCCAGGCATCATCAGAACCTATTATTCATTTTGGTTTTGGAAAAACTAAAAAAATTGATTCTTTAAAAATTATTTGGCCAAACAAAACATATCAGGTATTGAAAAATGTAGAGTTAAATCAAACTTTAGAAATTTCGCCTAATAATGTAAAACCTTACAAATACTCTACAAAAAGTAATAATATTAAAAAATTGTTTGAGAGAGTTGATAATAACTTAGGTATTAATTTTACACATGTTGAAGATAATTATATTGATTTTAATCGTCAAAAGCTTATTCCATATGTGGTGTCTGATAGAGGACCGGCTACAGCTATTGGTGATTTAAATAATGATGGTAAAGACGATATTTTCTTTGGAGGATCAAAATATAAACCTTCTCAAGTTTATTTACAAAAAGATACATCGTTTGTCAAAGTTGATATACCTGAAATTGCTAGAGATTCAATTAAAGAGGATGTAAGTGCAATAATTTCGGATATGAATAATGATGGGAAAAATGACCTTTACATAGGTTCAGGAGGTGCTGATTTTTATAATAAAATGAAGCCATTATTAGATAGTTATTATATTCAAAGCAGTGCCTTTTTTAAAGCTGAAAAACTTCCTGAATTTTTTGAAAATGCTTCTGTTGTAAAAGAAAATGATTTTGATAATGATGGAGACATAGACTTGTTTGTGGCCGGTAATATTGTTACTAATGATTTTGGGAATACCCCAAACTCATATATTTTAAAAAATGATAACGGTAGATTTTCTCTAGTAAGTAATGAATATTTACAAAAAGTAGGAATGGTTACAGATGCTATATGGGATGATTTTGATAATGATGGCCAAAAAGATCTTGTGATAGTAGGTGAATGGATGTCACCAATATTTTTTAAGAATAATAGAGGACAATTGATGCCAATGGATGTTTTGGATAAAAAGTATAATGGTTTATGGCAGTCTATTATACCTTTTGATATTGATAATGATGGAGATAAGGATTATATTCTGGGGAACTGGGGAACCAATAATAAATTCAAAGCTTCACATAAATATCCATTGAAAATGTATTACGCTGATTTTGACAAGAATGGAAATACGGAAACTGTACTAGCTATAGAAAAAGACAAAAAATATTATCCGATTGTTAATTTAGATGATTTGTATGGACAAATGGTCAGTTTAAAAAAGAAATTTCCAAACTATAAAGATTTTGCAGGAAAAACTATTGATAAAATTTTTGATGAAGAAATCTTAAAAGAAGCCAAAATTTTAGAAGTTAATGAGCTTCTGTCAGGATATTTGAAGAATGAAAATGGAAAGTTTAGTTTTGTGCCTTTCAATTCCGAAATGCAAATAGCTCCTATAATGGCTATGATTGCTTACGATTTTGATAAAGATGGAAAGGAAGAAGTGTTAGTTGCAGGTAATTATTTTGGTGTAAAGCCTTATCAAGGAAGGTTTGATTCTTTTTCAGGTGCATTGGTTAAAAATGACAATCAAATAATTAAAGCAGAAGTGCTAGGTCTTAATTTGATAAGAAAATCTGTAAGGCATCTAAATATTATTTCTATTAATAATCAAGATTATCTACTTGTTACTTTAAATAATGATGAGGTACAAGTTTATAAAATAACCAAATAAGTAGTAAAAAATGAATAAAATATATCTGCTAGTATTATTTATTGTAACAATTTTTTCATGCACTAAGAATTATGAATCAATTGTTGTTACCTCTGAAGATTTCCATAAATCTGTAGATAAAGTTGTGGAAACTATGGTACATGATATTTTTTCCCCACCGGTTGCTAGTAGGATCTTTACATATCCTGATGTTGCGGCTTATGAAATTATTGCTTTAGGGAATGATAATTATAAATCACTTGTAGGACAAGTAAAGGATTTAACAGAAATACCTAAACCAGATATATCCAAACCAGTTAATTATAGGGTAGCGGCATTAATAGCACATTTGGATTTAGATAGAAGACTGGTTTTTTCTGAAGCAATGATTACAAATTATAGAGATAGCTTATACGAAATTTGGAGTGGGAAAAACCCAAAGGAGTTTGAAGCTTCCAAAGAATATGGTTTAAAAGTAGCTGATTACATTGTAAAATGGATGGATAAAGATAATTACAAGCAGACACGTACCATGTCAAAATTTACGGTTATTTCTGATGATCCTTCACGTTGGCAACCAACACCACCAGCATATATAGATGGTATAGAGCCACATTGGAGTAAAATACGCCCATTTGTTATAGACTCGGCAGCTCAGTTTAAACCCATTCCACCACCACCATTTTCTATGAAAGAAGGAACACTCTTTTATAAAGAATTAAAAGAGGTTTTTGATGTAGGTAACGAGATTACCAAAATAGGAGATTCAAGTGAACAAGTTCAAATTGCCAGATTTTGGGATTGTAATCCATACGTTTCAGTTACCAGAGGTCATTTAATGTTCGCTACAAAAAAAATTACTCCGGGAGCACATTGGATTGGTATAGCAAAAATTGCATGTAGGAATGATAATGCAGATTTTGATAAATCAGTTATGGTATATACTAAAACTGCCATTGCTATTGCTGATGGTTTTATTAGTTGTTGGGATGAAAAGTACAGAAGCAATTTAATAAGACCGGAAACTTTGATCAATCAATACTTTGATGATAATTGGAAACCTATTTTACAAACACCACCATTTCCTGAATATACAAGTGGACATTCCGTAGTTTCCGGAGCAGCATCAGTTATATTGGCATCAGTTTTTGGAGATGATTTTCCTTTTAATGATGATACTGAACTGCCCTATGGCTTACCGGTGAGAAGCTTTAATTCTTTTAGCCAAGCTGCTGATGAAGCTGCTATTAGTAGGATGTATGGGGGCATACATTATAGAGCCGCAATAGAAGTTGGAGTACAACAAGGTAGAGATTTGGGAAAATTTGTAGTTAATAATTTAACTATGGTTAAAGATAATAAAGCTTCTAACTAGCAAATGAAAAAAGGAGTTTTTATTGGTATTGTTTTGCTTATTGGTTTTTTGATTTGGTACCTTTTTGTTAAACCATATGATTATTTAATCACTTTTAAAATAAAAGCAATACCTGGGACTATTAATCAATCAATAAAATTATGGAATTCAACATTAAATGATGCTCATATTATTGATTCTGAGGACTTAAATACCATCACTCAGAGAGTTAAGTTTAATGATTCATTATTAATCTATAATTGGAGGATAACATCATTGAATGATTCAATTTCAAAAGTGAAAGTATATATAAAAGATGAAACTCATAGTTTAAAAAATAAGGTAGAAGTACTATTCATCAATAGTAATTTTAAGAAAAGGTCAAAAAGTTCAGTTAAGGATTTTGTTTCAGGGCTGCAAGATCATATCAAAAATTTTAAAGTTACTATAGATGGAAAAGAAGGATTAGATGATACCTATTGTATATACGTGTTGGTTAAGAGCTCACAGTTTGATAAGGCCAAAGGAATGATGATATATTATCCTCTGTTAACAGATTTTATCGTTAAAAATAATATTGAACCTAATGGTAGACCCTTTGTTGAAGTTATTGATTGGAATATGAAGAAAGATAGTATTGAATATAATTTTTGTTTTCCAATTAAAAACAAAGATTCACTCCCTATACATAAATATTTAAGATACAAACAAATAGATGGGTTTAAAGCGTTAAAGGCAACTTATAATGGTAATTATATTACTTCTGATAGAGCCTGGTATGCTTTACAGGACTATGCCAAAAATAATAATATTGAAATAACTAATAAACCTGTTGAAGTTTTTCACAATAATCCAAATATGGGAGGTGATGCTTTACAGTGGGAAGCAGAGGTTTACATGCCGATTAAATAATTTTTTCTATTTTTAGAAAAACTAACTAATTTATGAGTATAAAACCTCGTCTTTCTTTCTGGCAAATTTGGAATATGAATGTTGGGTTTTTTGGAATCCAGTTTAGTTTTGGATTACAACAAACTGCGGTAAATCCAATTTTCGAGTACTTGGGAGCCCATCATGAAGAATTACCCTTATTAAATTTAGCAGGCCCTGTAACAGGATTACTAATTCAACCTATTATAGGTGCAGTTTCAGATAAAACATGGTCATACAAATTTGGCAGGCGAAAACCTTTCTTTTTAATCGGAGCCATTTTAGCGAGTTTATGTTTGTTTGCTTTTCCGTTTAGTTCTGAGTTGTGGTTTGCAGTAGGCCTGCTTTGGATCTTAGATGCTGGTAATAACACTGCAATGGAGCCTTATAGAGCTTTTGTGGGAGATAAGTTGCCTGATAATCAATTAACGTTTGGATACCAAATGCAATCTCTTTTTGTAGGTGCAGGTATAACTATTGCCAATTTTTCATTATTTCTTTTTCAAGATTGGTTTAGTTCAACTGATGAAGCTGTTGAGGTTGCAAATAGCATCCCTACATGGGTATATTATTCATTTTTCTTAGGCGCATTTGCGTCAATAGCTACTGTTGCGTGGTCGGTTTGGAAAACTCCTGAGATTCCTCCTACAGAAGAAGAATTGAAAGAAATCAATGAATTTAATGAAGGCAAGCCACTTCCTGTTATTCAAGTTTTTACTGCTTTATTCGTAATTTTATCTATACCAATTTTGTTAGGTTTAGCATTGGGCTATTTAATTCCCTATCTGTTTGATAATTATAACTTGTTAGTTGTTATTATGTTGGTAATTGCTTTTGTATGGCTTTTCTTTTTATACAAACTCATTAAAAGTAATCCTGAAAATACTATCATTAAAAAATTTGGAGATTTGTTAATACCCTTAATGGAAGCTTCTGAAGCAATTAAAGATATGCCAAAATTTATGTGGAGGTTATCAGCAGTTTATTTTTTCCAATGGTATGCATTATTTGTGTATTGGCAGTTTATTAAACCTATGATTAAAACCTCAATACCGGGAATAACTGATGATGAAGCATTGGCTCAAACCGGATTGATGAATGGAACATATAATTTAGTAACCATGCTTGTTGCTTTAGCTCTTGTCCCTTTGGCTAAAAAATATAGTTCAAAGAGGGTATATGTGTTAAGTTTAGCATTGACTGGCATTGCTATGTTATCAATGCCTTATATTAAAAATGAATATTTACTTTTATTACCAATGGTTTTTTTCGGAATAGGATGGGCAGCTATGATGGGTATTCCATATTCAATGGTTTCTAAAATTATCCCTTCAGAAAGAAGAGGAGTTTATATGGGAATTGTAAATATGATGATTGTAATACCCATGCTAATTCAAACAGTTAGTTTTGGGCCAATCATAGAATATGGGTTAGATAATAATGCCATTTATGCCATTTTATTTGGGGGAGTATTTTTTATCATTGCGGCTATTTTGGCCATGAGACTTAATGTGTCAAAAACTAAACTTTCTGAAAATTAACTTGATGAGCTATAAAGTTATAAGGTGGGGTATCATAGGGTGCGGAAAAATTGCCCATAAATTTGTTCAAGATTTGACACTAATAGAGGATGGAGAGTTGATGGCAGTAGCCTCTAGAAATATAGAAAAAGCAACAGATTTTAAAGCCCAATATTCAGCAAGAAAAGCCTATGGAAGCTATGACGACTTATTCAGCGATGAAGATGTAGATATAGTTTACATTGCAACTCCACACACTTCACATGCTGAATTGAGCATTCAGGCAATGGAAAGTGGTAAACATGTGCTTTGTGAAAAACCTTTGGCAATAAATGCTACTGATGCTCAAATGATGATTGATGTTTCCAAAAAACAAATCGGTTTTTTATGGAGGCACTATGTACACGTTTTAATCCTAATATTTTAAAAGCCAAAGAAATTATTGATAGTGGAGTTATAGGAGAAGTAGAATATATTAATGCTGATTTTGCATTTAAATTTGATGGTAGTATTGAGAGTAGGGCTGTTGATCTTTATTTAGGAGGAGGAGCACTGTTAGACATCGGTATCTACCCTGCTTTTCTAACCTATTTGCTTTTAGGTATTCCCGATAAGGTTTTGGCTACTGCCAATTTCCATAAAATTACAAAGTGTGATATGCAATCTGCCATGATATTTGCTTATCCAAAGGCACAAGCTGTTCTTTATAGTGGTTTTACCACAGG
>JAGQYU010000046.1 GCA_020435885.1 Flavobacteriaceae bacterium | reverse complement strand
AGGAAGATTAGAACTCTTTACCGTGCTTATTTTATTTACTCCATATTTCTGGAGAACGAATAAATATTAGTTTTTAACATTAAAAAAATGCCCCAAATTGGGGCATTTTTAATCTAAAAATCAATTTTGATCCGATGGACTTATGTCTGGATTTGCATTAATCTCGGCTTGAGGTATTTTGAATATCCAATCGCTATTGATTGATGGTTTATCCACTTGAAACGCATCTTGATAAAGAATTGCTGCAGCACCTGAACCTCCATTAGCTGCATGATCAATACCTTCATCCCAACGTATCTTATCAGTAAATCCAAATCCTTCACCCCATAATTCTACAGCTCGTTGAAACTTAATGTGCTCCATTAACTTCTCCTTAGTATCATAAATAGTTACATCATAAGCACTATCGCGTTCTTCGCCTAAAGGCTTTAAGGCATTTTGAGCACCTGTAACATCATTAAGCATAGCTTTGGCTTCAGCTTCTATTAAATACATCTCTGAAGTACGCATATAAATAATATCATCAGGTTCTATAGTTCCTGGTTGTTTTTGTAACATTTTAACATGCATGTACGGATGAAGATTTTGATTTGAGAGCATGCCATACTGACTCCTAATACTGGCTGCTGCTGCATTAAACTCATCTTGAGTAGTATATAACGGATTAGTATTATTAGCCCAACCTCCTTCACCATTAGATGCTGAAGAATTCGTATTAGGAGCATCTATTAAAAACACATCCTTTCGGTAATCAGTATCCGGAATGGCATCAACAATTCTTCTGTCTGCAATTTTAGGGTTGGATCTATTTTGACTGCCAGCAAACGTATTACACATTAAATAGAAGTAAGAACGGAAAAAAGTGGTTTCTGTTCCGATAACATTGCTGCCCCAAATTACCTCAGGCAAACTAGTTGTGTTAAACCCAGATTTCCAATCAGCTTCACTCATTAATGGAAAACCATTACGTGCAGCAACAGCAGCATCAGCAGCTGTTTGCCAATCACCTTTGGATAATGCCCAACGTGCTTTAAGGCCATAGGCTACATTAATGTTTAATTGAGACTTCAATGCAGGGTCTGAACCAGTAGATCTTGGTGCTGCATTTTCAAAAGCAGCTATGGCTGCATTTAAGTCCGAACCAATTTGGTCATATACTGCCTGAACATTTCCTCTGGGTCCAGTTGTTTGTGGTTCTAAAATAACAGGTACGCCCGGATCTGTAGAAGGGTTACCTATTAAATATCCTTTACTATAGTGTTGAACCAAAGAAAGTAATGCATAAGCTCTGTACGTGTAAGCTTGTCCTTTAATAGCGAGTAAAGTAGGAGTCTCTGTTAAATCACCTTGATCGATTCTTTGAATGATTAGGTTAGCATGAAGGATGATATTATATCGATGATACCATAATATCTCATTAGTTAATGAAGTTTCTAGCGTATGATCATCCCATTGCATGGTAGTTCTCCAACCTAAGTTATTGGCATCTGCTGAATGGATCAAACCACCAGATAAGGCATCCCCCATGGGTACCCAATAGTGTTCACCTGCTCTTTGAGAATCACCTCCAGGAAGTATGGTTTGGGATTGTGAATACAACCCACGATGAATTCCATTAAGAACATTTTGCATACTAGCTTCATCTGCTAAGGCAACAGCAGGTGTAACTGAGTCTGTTGGGACCGTATCTAAGAAATCATCTTGACAAGAAGTCATAGCAAAAATTAGTGTTGCTAATGACAAAATTTTTATTTTATTTAACATAATTTGTTATTTTTAAAATCCAACATTAAGACCAAAAGAAAAAATTCTGGCAGGGTTATAATCAATACCTGATGGTGTACCTGCTAAATTGTATTGTGGATCAAGTCCTGTTCTTTTAGTTTTTAGGTATAAATTCTCTCCAGTTAAAGAAAGACTTAAATTGTCCACACCTAACATATCTGTAATATTTTTATCAAACTTATAGCCAAGTCTAACATTTCTTAAAGACCAATAGGATGCATCTGTTAAGAATCTATCTGATTGTGTTTGTACCAAGGTTTGATCACCTATTTCAAGTCTTGGCACATCAGTAATATCGCCAGGTTGTCTCCATGCATTTAGGATATCCGGATGTTGAGAGCGGCCATAACTACTGCTCACCATCATACTAGAATAGGCATTATCTAAAATTTTACCTCCAATACCATACGTAATCAAAAAGTCTAAAGAAAGTCCCTTGTAACTAAAGCTGTTGGCAATAGAACCTAATAGGTCTGGTATAGAAGAGTCTCCTGTATATGCAGCTTGTGTATCTCCCCAATCATTAGTTGTTTCATGGTTGCCATTGGCATCTAAAACGGGTACACTTTCACCGTTTTCATCATTTTCATAAACAAAATATAGTTGATCACCAGTTGCGGGGTCAACCCCTGCAGTCCTATATAAAAAGAAATCAAAACGAGAATGACCTTCTGCCCAACGCTTAGAACCATTTATAAATGGTTCAGGAATATAAGTAATCTCATTTTTAAGAGTAGAAGCCTGTAAAGTAATATCCCATTTAAAATCATCTTTATTAACGGCATGCGTTGTTAAGCTAAACTCCAACCCTGAATTATACATATCCCCTACATTGCTTGGTTGAACATTAATACCATAACTAGGTGCAATTGGTAAATCGTATAATAAATCGGTTGAGTTTCTTTTGTAATACTCTATGGAACCTTCAAATAAATTGTTGAGTAAGCCAAATTCCAACGCTACATCAAAATTTTCAATGGTCTCCCAAACTAATAGGTCATTACCCAAGTCTGATAAAACGTACGCCGGAGCAGTTGCATTTGAAGTAATTCCAAACCTTGCTTGATATAAATAGAAATCTAACAAATTGTCATTTCCTACTTCACCCCAAGAACTTCTGAGTTTTAAGCGATCAATAAATGATACATCTTTCATAAAATTCTCTTTATCTATGTTCCAAGAAGCACCTACAGAGTAAAATGTACCCCATCTGGAATCTGAGCTAAATACAGAGGTACCGTCTCTTCTAACTGAAGCACTTAAAAAATATTTACCATTGTAATTATAATTGAGTCTTGAAAAATAACTTTCTATACGTTTATCTGTTATAACACCACCCAGAGATACAGGATTAGAGAAGTTATCAAATACATCTAGACCAGGTACAGTTTCTATGGTTCCCAACGCATCAAAATCAGAGTAATTACGATCAAAACTTTCATGACCTGCAGTAACCTCTATGTTGTGAATATCATTAAAACTTTTTGTATATGTTAAGATTTGGTTAAAGTTTTCAACCTGTCTTCTAAATCGAGTTTCACTAAATCTACCAACAGGTTGAGCGTCACCAATTATGGCGTTCTCATACTCTTTTTCAAGTCCTTCATTTATATCTCTACCATAAGTAAGTCTCAGGTTAAGACCTTCTAAAATTTTTACATCTGTGTAGAATCTAAATCCATAGGTATTATCTAAATCACTTTCTTTGTTAAGAAGAAGTTCTTGAAGAGCGTGGCGCCCTTGATTACGAGGTCTGGTTCCAATGTTGTAATCAGGATAGCCGAAACCATTATCAAATACTGGATTTCCAAAAGAGTCTAATACAAGATTTCCTTGTTGATCATTAACATAAACAGGATAAATTGGCCCCATTGCTTGCGCAAAGCCAAAAGGGTTTACTATACTCGTAGTACCAGAAGAACTAGGACCTCTTGCTTCAGTAATAGTAACATTTGCACTACCTCCAATTTTAATTCTGTCATTCACATCAAAATCTGCATTTAAACGAGTAGTTAACCTGTTGAAATCAGAAGTAACAACATAACCTTCTTCGTCCAAGTATGAAGCAGAGAAGAATACCTTGTGGTTTTCACCTCCTCCTGCAACATTAACGTTATAATTCTGCCTTACTCCGGTTTGTTCCATAAAATCAAACCAATCTAATGTTTGGTAAACTACCTGAGCATTTGGATTCAATCTACCATCAACGCCAACAATTTGGTCGTTAGGTACATTAAAAGGATTATATCCTAGTTGACTGTAGATATTAGCAGAAGCAAAGGCTGGGTCACCACCTGCAGCAGAAGTATTTCTAAGTGCTTCCCACATGGTTTCATAATATTGACCAGGGGACAGCCTGTCATAAGCAGGTATAGCTCTACTAACTAAACCTAATTGAGCAGAGGCATTTACCTTGATAGCATTTCTTGTCCCACTTTTAGTTGTAATTATAATTACACCATTTGCTGCCCTAGACCCGTAAAGAGATGTAGAAGCTGCATCCTTTAAAATAGTGAAAGATGCAATATCTTCTTGGTTAATAGTGTTTAGTGAACCTTCATATTGAACACCATCAACAATAAAAAGTGGATCAGAACTACCATTAAGGGTTCCAACACCACGAATTACGATGCTTGGAGAAGAACCTGGTTGTCCGTTTGTAGAAGTAAACTGCACACCAGTAGCTTTACCTTCAATGGCAGCAATTGGTGAAGTAACGTTTCTAGCTACTAATTCTTCAGCACCAACAATGCTTGCTGAACCCGTAAAAGCTTCTTTTGTAGTGGTTCCATAGGCGACAACTATGACCTCTTCGAGAACATTATCGGTAACCATTTTTACATTAATAACATTTTGATTGCCAACTTTTCTTTCCTGAGTAGTCATTCCAACAAAACTGAAAACCAATACATCTCCTACTTTTGCCTGTATAGCATAATTACCATCAAAATCCGTTTCTGTACCTTTAGTAGTTCCTTTGATGATAATACTAACTCCAGGTAAAGGCCCTGTATCATCAGAAACATTTCCAGAAATAGTCTTCTCTTGTGCAAAAGCTGTTGACATAAAAGTCAATGTTAATAGCATTAACACGAAGTAATTTTTAAATTTCATAAATAAAATTTTTAGTTAAACATTTGAGTTAATTAATAAAAAAGGCAGGCAATAAT
>JAGQYU010000294.1:2923-6696 GCA_020435885.1 Flavobacteriaceae bacterium | reverse complement strand
GGCAGTTTATGTACCATACAGGATTAGAAAATGGTTTAACAGTAAATTCTTTGGTAGATGATAGAATGGACCCTGTAAAATCTACCGAAGCAGCTTGCAAGTACCTTAAAAAATTATACGATACTTTTGAAGATTGGGATTTGGTATTGGCTGCCTATAATTCAGGGCCCGGAAATGTTTCAAAGGCTATAAAACGGTCAGGAGGTTTACGAAATTACTGGAATATCAGACAGTTTTTACCTGCCGAAACTCGCGGATATTTACCCGCTTTCTATGCAACTTTTTACCTTTTTGAGTATAATACAGTTCATCAGATATATCCTAAAAATATCGGCATAACATATTTTGATACAGATACCATCCATGTTAACAATAGAGTAAGTTTTACAAAAATAAAGCAGGAAATAAATATTGACGAACAATTGTTGGCAGACTTGAATCCTCAATACAAACAAGGTGTAATTCCACATGTTAAAGGAAAAAACTTCACCCTAAGGCTACCTAAATATCTTATCAATGATTTTTTACAAAAAGAAAATATAATTTATGGCTTACCAGAAACTGAAAATCCAAAAAGAGAAAAAGCAACCTATATAATTCCTACAGCAACAAATAGTTATATAGTAAAAGCAGGGGATAATCTGAACTCCATTGCCAAGAATTTCAATATCACTGTTGAGCAACTTAAAAAATGGAACGGCTTACATACTGATTACCTTATTGCTAACCAGCGTTTGGTAGTTACTGACAGCAAGTTAGCTGATAAAAATATCAATCAAGTTTCAGATTTTACTACTTATGTAGTTAAAGAAGGTGATTCACTTTTTATGATCTCTAAAAAGTATCCGAACGTTACCATAAATCAGCTTAGAAGCTGGAATAACTTATGGAACAAAAACTATATTGAACCCGGTACCGAACTCAAAATTTTAACAGATTCCGAATAATTTTGACGCAATAAAAACGTTACAACAATTTAAAATCCTTACCAAATCTTAAATTAATAGTTTGTAACATGCCGTAAATGGCTGTTTTAAATATTTTTATATTTTTGTTGAAATCTATAAACTAGTAATTAAGAGTTAATTATGATAAAGCCCCTAATAGCAATATTACTTTTATTTTCAATTCAGGTATTTCCACAACAGAAAACCCCAAAAGTCTCTGATGGAAAAGACACCTTGAGTATTAAAATAATTCCTGATGATTTTATAAAAGATTCGCTTCAGCTTACAAATCATAAAGAAGCTACTTTAATTGATAGTTTATGGCTGAGTTCAATGTATAATTCTCCTTTGTATGACGATTTTCAGTTTGTTGATCCAGATGAAAAGATAACCGATACCATCTTCAATGAATTACCAACCGAATTGCTAAAAGAAAGGCTTACTTACTTGAACAGCAAAACGCCATTCCATGTTGAATACAATCCATCTTTGGAAAATATCATCAAACATTATTTAAAAACCAGAAAAGATAATTTATCTGACCTTATGGGGAAAGCTTCCTACTATTTCCCAATGTTTGAAGAACATTTAGATAAATACGATCTTCCACTGGAAATCAAATATTTAGCCATTGTTGAATCCGCACTAAAACCCAGAGCAAGATCTAGGGTTGGCGCCACAGGTCTTTGGCAATTTATGTATTATACTGGTAAACAATTTAATTTGGACGTAAGTTCCTATGTTGATGAACGTTATGATCCTATCAGAGCTACGGAAGCAGCTTGTAAATACCTTTCAAGCTTATATACTATTTTTGGCGATTGGGATTTAGCTTTAGCAGCCTATAATTCAGGGCCGGGGAATGTTTCAAAAGCTATCAGACGTTCCGGCGGAAGCAAAAACTACTGGAACATACGGCATTATCTGCCAAGGGAAACTGCAGGTTATTTGCCCGCATTCTATGCAACCTATTACATTATGGAATATGCTAAGGAGCATAACATTAAACCCTCTACTTCTTATGCAAACAGATTTGAAACCGATACTATTGTTATTAAAAGGCAAATTACATTTGACCAGATAAACAAAGTATTAAATACTGATAATGAGTTGTTGGAGTTTTTGAATCCTCAATACAAATTGAATATTATTCCATACGTACAAGGGAAAAATTATACGTTACGCCTTCCTAAACATTTAATTGGCACTTTTGTGTCAAATGAGCAGCAAATTTACGCTTATGCGGAAGCTGATGATGCGCAACGTGAAAAACCGCTTCCAAAATATTTTGAAACCCCTGCCAGTTTTACTTACAGAGTTAGAAATGGTGATTATTTGGGTAAAATAGCACAGCGATATGGTGTTACTGTTTCTCAAATTAAAAGGTGGAATGGACTGAGAAGTAATAGGTTAAATATTGGGCAACGCCTAAGAATTTATCCTAAAGGTGGTACCGCTGTTAGCACAAGTTCCAGTAGTAAAACAACCCCCTCAAAAAGTATTAAAAGTACCCCAAAAGGCGATTATACAACGTATGTAGTTAAAGAAGGTGATTCTTTATGGCTCATCTCTAAAAAATTTCCTGAAGTTTCTGTAGAACAAATTAAAAATTGGAACAATATTTGGAGTGTTAAAAGTCTGAAACCCGGAACTAAATTAAAAATATACAAAAGTTAATCACCTATGAGAGCACTCCTACTTTCACTAATTGTTTTGACTACATTATTTTCATGTGATTCAAAACAAAATAAAACCATTACCTTAAAAGAATCAACTGGAAGAATAAATCATTTAACCATTGTAATCGACAACGATCTTTGGAGAGGTGAGGTTGGCGATTCTCTTAGACAAATCATAGCCAATCCTGTGTTAGGTTTACCACAAGAAGAAGCTCAGTTTTCAATAACACAAGTACCCACAAAATCATTTGGCAAATTATTCAAAAGTACCCGAAACCTACTTTTTGTAGGTATCAGCGAAAAAGAAGGTTATTGGGTAAACAATGATATGTATGCCTCTCCGCAATTAGGCATGAACATCATTGGGAAAGATAAAGAATCTCTTCTATCTCTTATTAATGAACACAAAAATGATATCATTAATGTTTTTAAAGGAGCTGATCTAAAACTCTATCAAGCAAAAGTTACTAAAGATCATTGGGACAGTAAGGAGGTTAAGACTTTATCGAATTTTAATGTATCTATGGATATTCCAAAGAAATATGACCTTATTGATGATACTAATGATTTTTTATGGTTCAGATACGATATTGATAAAGGAAGCATGAATATTATAGGCTACTCTTTACCTTTTATGTACTCAGATAGTATTGTAAATAATATTGTTGCTGCCAGAGATACTATTGGTAAAAAATACATTCCTGGCCCTTCTGAAAATTCATATATGATTACAGAAGCTGCCTATACCCCTTTTATCAAAAAAGTAGATTTTAACGGTTTAACAGCTTTTGAAACTAGAGGTAAATGGGAAGTTTACAATGATTTTATGGCTGGCCCTTTTTTAAGCTATACCATTTTAGACGAAAAAAATAACAGAGTACTGGTTTTTGAAGGTTTTACATTTGCCCCTTCCATCAACAAACGTGATTATATGTTTGAGTTAGAGGCTATTATTAAAACTTTAAAAATTTGAAGTGGCAAACGTTTTTAGCTCGTTATTTTCATTATTATAAATTATAAACCCTTTGAGTTCTTTGTGTGATTCAAAAAAAGTGGTGGCTTCTTCCAACGTCATAGCCATAATAGCTGTCGCATAACCGTCAACATCAGCGCAGTCCATCTTTCCAATTACAGAAACACTCAGCAG
>JAGQYU010000294.1:0-2703 GCA_020435885.1 Flavobacteriaceae bacterium | reverse complement strand
TTGTCCGTATCTCTCCTCCTATTTCAACAATATAATTTTCAATTGATCGATCTTCTAAGAATCTTCCTGCAATATCAACTGCATACCCCTTCGCAATAGCGTTGAAATCAAAATAGACGCCGTCACTAATTTTAGAAATCTTTCTGTCTTGCAATAACACTTTATCAAATCCTACCAATTGTAACAACTCTTTTACTTTTGCTGAGTCCGGATTTATATCAGCTTTGACAGGCCCAAAACCCCATGCATTGACCAATACTCCAATAGTAGGGTCAAAAATGCCATTGGTTTCTTCATATATTCGTTTTGATTTTTCATACACCTCTATAAAATAATCATCCACTAAAATAGTGCTATCACCTTTGTTGATCTTAGAAATGTCAGAATCTGCTATATAGGTTGATAAAGACTTGTTGATAGCATTGAACAAACTATCTATTTCTTTGGTAAAATCTTGCTGTTTTTCATCAAAATATGTTACATGAAAAGTGGTTCCAAATGCTTTTCCTTCCAATTTTACAGGAATGTTTGTTTCTTCCTTTTTACAAGAAAAAAACGTTATAAAACTTATAATTATAAAGGCTTTTAGCTTCATTTTCAATCAAATTTTAAGTTCCGTAAAGATATTACAATAAATTTGTTAAAATCCTATTAAAAAATAGTAACGCTCAATATATTTTAATACCTTAGTGGCTCATTAAATAACCTTTCTACTATGAAAAAATTATTAATTCTGGCCATTGGTTCGGTTTTATTGTCATCATGTGTATCTCAGAAGAAGTTTGCAGATTTGCAAAGCCAATATGATGCTACCAAACAAGAACTAACTGATGCTAAAGCTAAAGTTTTAGAATGTCAGGTTGAAAAAGATAAATATGCTAATCAGCTTGCCCTTTTAGAATCTCAAAACAAATTCTTACACGAGAATAATCAGTCCAACCTTAAACAAATAGAAAGCCTTACTAAACTTTCTGAATCAGCTAACAGCAATATCAGAGATGTTGTTGCTCAGTTAAGTGAGAAAGATAAGTACATCAACGGTATCAGAGGCGCCATGTCTAGAAAAGACTCTATTAATTTAGCACTGGCTGTTAATTTAAAGAGTGCTTTATCACAAGGTATTCAGGATGAAGATATTATTGTAAACGTTGATAAAACAGTAGTTTACATCTCTATCTCTGACAAATTACTATTCAAGAGCGGTAGTTCTGTAATTTCTCCAAAAGCAAAAACAATTTTGGAAAAAGTTGCAGCCGTTATTGCACAAAAACCTAATATGGAGGTAATGGTTGAAGGTTATACTGATAATGTGCCAATCAATACTGCATGTACAAAAGATAACTGGGATTTGAGCGTACAAAGAGCTACATCCGTAATTAGAGTATTACAAGATGACTTTAGTATTGATCCTAAACGATTAGTGGCTGCGGGTAGAAGTGAATACTTACCTTTAGAATCTAACGATACTGCTGAAGGAAGATCAAGGAACAGAAGAACCAGAATTGTAATTCTTCCAAAACTTGATCAATTCTTTGACATCCTTGAACAAAAACCTGGAGATGTTAAATAATTAAAAAACGATCATAAAAAAACCGCCAAATGGCGGTTTTTTTATTTTAATAAGTTACCAAAGGTTTAAACTTCAACTACTTCAGCTTTTGGAGCATTAGATTTAACTGATTCTATTCCTTTTTTCATAGAGGCCTCAGAAGAATATCTTTGACTTGTGCCGATAACCTGACCGTTAGATGCTTTTAAATTGAAATATGGTTTTCCTTTTGATTCCAATATCTCAAATCTTTTGTCATCAGCCGAATTCTTTCTAACTGAAGCAACACCATTATCGCAAGCTGCTCTGGTAGTATAACCTTCACTTGATAAAATAATCTGTCCGTTACCTGCTTTAAGTCTAAATCTAAACTCTCCACCTTTGTCGGTATAAATTTCAAATTTTGCCATCTTGGTTTTTTTAAGTTATTTATTGTCTAAATATAATAAAAAAATAAAAATTTAACTAACCATATATTTAATAACAACTTATTAATCAAGTATTCGTTCAAAATCTTCAAAAGCAACATAATAAGGCTTGTCTTTAAAAACAGGCATTTCAACACTTTCGGCATTGGCAATACCAACGCCAGCATACCAAACTCTCGCATTATTTTTTATGGCATGTGCTTTAAACGTTTCCATCCAAATAGTATCATAAGAATTAGGTTCATGTAAATTGGATGTCGCCTTAACCAACACAAAAACAGTACGTTCTCCCTTTTTATACAACACAAACTGCGGATGCCTTTTTAGCTTACTGTTAACTGCTAAAAATTCATAGCCCATCAGTTGGAGTTTTTCTCCAACAATATTCATTGCCAAATTATGGAGTTCTTGTTCCGTAAGTGGTTTCATAAGTACTAAAAATACAAAAACCGATACAAAGTACCGGTTTTTAAGTTTTTATGTAGATAATTTATTATCCTCCAAAATCATCAAATCTGATGTTCTCATCCGGCAAACCGAAATCTTCACCCATTTTCTGAACGGCTTTGTTCATTAATGGAGGTCCACAGAAATATAGTTCAATATCTTCCGGAGCATCATGTTTGCTTAAATACTGATCTATAACAACTTGATGTACAAATCCTACAAAACCATCGCCGGGAGCATCTATATCTTCTTTTACTTTCCAGTTATCTTCAGGAAGCG
>JAGQYU010000293.1 GCA_020435885.1 Flavobacteriaceae bacterium | reverse complement strand
GTACAGTTAACGCAAGTTATATTTCAGTAGTAAATGCACAAGATGATTCTGTTGACTGGACAGAAGGTTTTTCTGGTACATTAACAAACGTTTATGTTAAGCACGGTTCTGAACATGATAAAGGTATTGAGGCTGACGGATTTAACACAGATATAGGTAACAACTCTAACCCTTTATTCTTCTCTAAACCAACTGTAGAGAACCTAACTATTAAAGGATTAGGATCTGGTACTGGTAACGAAGCTGTACGTTTAAGAGCCGGCACACAAGGTATCTTCAAAAATGTTCTTATTGAAGGATTTGAAGAGGCTTTTGACCTAGATGGCGATCAAGGTGATAGCCCAACTGGAGCTGGAGTTACCAGTGGAGATTTACACGTAACAGATGCTACTTTTACAGATATTATTACTAAACTGAAAAATGATACTGGAGTAACTTTTACTGAAGGTGATTTTATTAGTGGCGATGGTAATGGTACTGGAACTGATTATGCTTCTTGGGGTACTCTTTGGACAAGACAATAATCACAACAAAGCATTAAATAAAAAAAGCCGGTTTAAAACCGGCTTTTTTATTACCAAACTTGTTCATTAGCTTCCGCTGTTTGCTACTTCGCTAACGTTAATTACTTTTCCATCTAGATACTCAACCTCTTTGGTGCTATCATCATTTTTAAAAGTCCATTTACCAACTTTTTTACCAAGGTTATAACTACCAACAGCTATTTCTTTACCTTCTTCATTATAGTATTTCCACTCACCATGAAGTTTTTCTTGTTTAAAGAAACCTTGTTGCTCTACTTGACCATTGTCATAATAGTAGGTTGCTTGTACTAAATCTCCTTTTTGTTCGTATGTTACTTTTTTATCTTCTTGTGAATATACCAAACCAACAAACAACATCATTAAAACTAAAACTATCTTTCTCATAATTATCACATTTAAAAGTTCATTTCAAAGTTATCAAAAACCTTTATAGTTTACAATTGCTAAACCTTTTCTTAACGTTAACTTAACATTAAAAATATAACATTCTTATTTTTAGCTATTTACAGTGTTTTTATTAATAATGAGTAAAATTTTTAAATCATTTACTAATAGTTAATTAATAAAAAAATAATGTTTTGTTTACATTGAAACATAGCAAATACAATACTTTTAACGTGTCTTAAGACACATATATTATTTCATATAATCAAATTAGTTTTGTCACCTTTGATTGTGAAATACAGGCTACTTTGGCCAAGTAGCCTTATTCTTCTTTTTTATAACAACTTAAAAATAACCTTGAGGAAACGTTAATTTAACATTGTATTTTATTAATTTGCAGTGACAAAACTAATTAACGATTATGAAACATTTAAATGCTTTATTTATAGCATTTTCTTTCCTTTTTTCTTTAACAATTCATTCTCAAGAAAAAGAAAACAATTTCAATTTTAAATGGGACAATGGTTTTAAATTAGAAAACGCTGATAAAAGTTTTAAACTAGCATTTGGAGGCCGTTTAATGCTTGACCATGCTTTTTTCTCTCAAGATGAAGATTTAGATGCTGCCTTTGGTCCGCTGGTAACTAAAAACGGAACTGAAATCAGAAGAGCCCGTTTGTTTACATCCGGAACTATCTATAACAATGTGGTTTTTAAGTTCGACCTTTCCTTCGAGGGTGGTGAAGTCGGTATGAAAGATATGTATATTGGGCTTCAAAATGTACCTGTAGTTGGCAATATAAGAGTTGGCAATGTTAAAGAGCCTTTTAGGCTAGAAATGTTAACCAGCAGTAAATACATAACTTTTTTGGAACGATCCTTAACTAGCGATTTTTCTCCTACTAGAAATAATGGCATACTTTTATTTAATGAATTTGCCAACAAAACAGTTGGTATGCAAGCCGGACTTTTTAGAAATGCAAATGGTATTGCCGATGATATAATGGCCAATGATGGATATGTTTTTACCGGAAGGATCACCTGGCTACCATTAGAAGATAATGAAAATGAAAAATTACTACATTTAGGTTTAGGTTATAGTTATAGAAAACCAGAAATAAAAGAATATAAAGTTTCTTCCAGACCGGAATCGCATTTAAGCAGCTTTAAATATATAAATACAGGAACCATAAATGATGTAAAAAATATAAATTTAATCAATGTAGAAGCTGCTTTTGTTAAAGGCCCATTTTCTATGCAGAGTGAATATTTAAGTTCTAAAGTTAGCTCCTTTAATGATTATTCATTTGCCGCTTATTATGCCCAAACAAGCTATTTCTTTACAGGAGAATATAAAAAGTATAAAGGATCTTATGAGGGATTTGACAGGGTAAAACCAAAAGAAAATTTTGCAGGAAATAAAGGTTCTGGAGCATGGGAATTGGCTTTAAGGTATGCTCACTCTGACCTTAATAGTGAAGATATAACAGGTGGTGAGCAATCTGATATTACATTGGGTGTAAACTGGTATTTGAATCCTGTTACAAGAATTATGTTTAACCATATATGGGAAGACGTAAAAAATACCGGAAAGGCATCAATATTTGAGGTTCGCTTCCAAGTAGATTTCTAATTAAAATGATAACAATTCGTTAATATACAACTAAACAATATTTAACACTTTTGCACTAAATTTCTAATTAAATGGAAAACATTTACATTTTAATGCTCGCAGCCTTAGGCGCACTTGCTATTGCCGATTTAGTTGTGGGTGTAAGTAACGATGCTGTTAATTTCCTTAATTCAGCTATTGGTTCTAAAGCCATTTCTTTCAAAACCATTATGATAGTTGCCAGTTTAGGCGTAGCCTTGGGTGCTATATTTTCTAGTGGAATGATGGAGGTTGCCCGTAAAGGTATATTTGTTCCAGGTGAATTCTATTTCAATGAAATTATGATCATCTTTATGGCCGTAATGTTAACTGACATCTTACTTCTGGACTTCTTTAATACTTTGGGAATGCCAACCTCAACAACTGTTTCAATAGTTTTTGAGTTGTTAGGTGCTGCTGTTGCAATTGCATTTATAAAAATTGGCGCCTCTAACGAATCCTATTCAGCATTAGTAAATTATATAAACACTGAAAAAGCAACTGAGATCATTACCGGAATTTTACTTTCGGTAGTAATAGCCTTTTCTGTGGGAGCTTTTGTACAATATATTTCTAGAGCTCTGCTTTCGTTCAATTTTGAGCAAAAAGCCAAATGGGTAGGTGCAGTTTTTGGTGGGCTTGCATTGGCTTCCATTACATATTTCATTTTTATAAAAGGATTAAAGGGTACTGATTTTTACAGCAATGTTAAGCACCTTATAGAAGGTAAAACGTTTATCATTTTACTTATAAGTTTTGCTTTTTGGGCTCTAATATCCTATTTAGTAGTAACCGTTCTTAAAAAAAATATTTATAAATTAATTATTACAGTTGGTACATTTGCCTTAGCATTAGCTTTTGCAGGTAATGACCTTGTAAACTTTATAGGTGTGCCTATAGCAGCATTCCAAGCATATAAAAGCTGGATAGCCTCTGGAGTTCCTGCCACTGAGTTTGAAATGTCTTCGTTAGCAGATAAAGTTCCCACAGACACCTACTTATTAGTGATAGCCGGCTTAGTGATGGTGCTTACGCTATGGTTCTCTAAAAAGGCTAGGTACGTTACACAAACTGAAATTAATTTATCAAGAGAAGGACAAGCACAAGAACGTTTTGAGCCACATTTTCTCTCAAGAAATATTGTTAGAGGTTCTATGTTAGTATCAAGATATATCTCAACAATCATCCCTAATTCATTACAACAAAAAATAGAAAAACAATTTGAGAAACCCGTAATTGAGCTTCCAAAAGGCAAAACACATGAACTACCTGCTTTTGATATGGTAAGAGCTGCCGTAAACTTAATGGTGGCCAGTGTGTTAATTTCCTTAGCTACATCTATGAAATTACCCCTATCTACCACTTATGTAACTTTTATGGTGGCTATGGGTACATCATTAGCTGACAGGGCATGGGGCAGTGAAAGTGCTGTTTACAGAGTAGCCGGTGTACTAAATGTTATTGGAGGTTGGTTCTTCACGGCCATTTCTGCGTTTACTGCCGCCGCAATAGTTGCTTATTTAATACATTTAGGTGGTGGTACAATGATTGCTATTCTGCTGTTATTTGCTATTCTTTTATTAACTAGAAATTATCTTAAACACAAAAAGAGAACACGGGTTATTAAAGCCGAAGATAGCCTAAGCAAAGCTGAAAGCAGATCAATCCATGGGGTTATTGAAGAAAGTTCAGACAATATCTC
>JAGQYU010000292.1 GCA_020435885.1 Flavobacteriaceae bacterium | reverse complement strand
GAAGAAAAGCTACATATAACTGTGGCAGATGTATCTGTAGAATTTGCTAATAATAAAATCAAAGGTCATCCAAATGCAGCGGCTATAGCGTTAGATGTTACAAATAATACGGCTAGGAAAAAAGCTGTTCAAAATGCAGATATTGTAATTTCTATGCTTCCGGCACATATGCATGTAGATGTGGCTAAGGATTGTTTGGAGTTTGGTAAAAATATGGTTACGGCATCATATGTTTCTAAAGAAATGAAAGCATTGGATGATGAGGTTAAGAAGAGGGGATTGGTTTTTATGAATGAGATTGGGCTAGACCCAGGTATTGACCATATGAGTGCCATGTCTATTATCGATAAGATTAGATATAACGGAGCAGAAATGTTGTTGTTCGAATCTTTTGCAGGAGGGTTGGTGGCTCCGGAAAGTGATACTAATCTGTGGAATTATAAGTTTACATGGAACCCAAGAAATGTGGTATTGGCAGGGCAAGGTCCGGCTTCAAAATTTTTACAGGAAGGCACATACAAATACATTCCGTATCAAAAACTGTTTAGAAGAACTGAGATTTTAAACATTCCCGGTCACGGAAAATTTGAAGCTTACCCCAATAGAGATTCATTGAAATATATAAAGGAGTACGGATTAGAGAACATTTTAACCATTTACAGAGGGACTATCCGTAAAATTGGTTTTTCAAGGGCTTGGAATATGTTTGTTCAGTTAGGAATGACTGATGATAGTTATATAATAGAAGGCTCTGAAAATATGAGTTACAGAGAGTTTACGAATTCTTTTTTAGCATACAATCCAAATGATTCGGTTGAACTAAAATTGCGCTCCTACTTGAAAATTGATCAAGATGATATTATTTGGGAGAAGCTTATAGAGCTAGATATTTTTAATCCGAATAAAAAAGTGGGCTTGAAAGATGCTACTCCTGCTCAAATATTACAGAAAATATTGATGGATAGCTGGTTTTTGGAACCTGACGATAAAGATATGATTGTAATGCATCACAAGTTTGGGTATAAATATCAGAATGAAAAACGCCAAATAGAATCGAGTATGGTGGTTATTGGCGAAGATCAGACATATACAGCTATGGCCAAAACTGTAGGATTACCCGTTGCCATTGCTACGTTGTTGATACTCAATAAAAAAATTACTACGCCTGGCGTTCAAATTCCTATCTCAAAAGAGGTATATGTTCCAGTGCTTGATGAATTGGAGAAACACGGAATTATTTTTAAAGAATTTAAAGTACCTTATTTGGGCTATAATCCTAATAATATAATGGGTTAGTTACATTTTTAGGTAAAAATCTTTAACCAGATTTATGTAATCTTCAGTATAATTATGCCGTTGATTCTCGATAATTAATTCAGTGGTTTCAATAGTATTTTTACGAAAGGAGAATTCTAAAAGACTTCTTTTAATCTCAGTTGTAGGAGTTCCTTTTACTCTGCATATTTTATTTATAAAAAGATTATAGTTTTCTGCTGATTGTATAAAACCTTCTTCTTCTTTGTAGGGGATAATGGTAGTAAAAACACCATTTTCAGTAAGTAAAGCAGAAGCATTTTTTAATAACATATCAAAAGGTAGAGAAGTAGTAAACCTAGCCATGTTCCTTGCTTTATTATTTGATAAAAAATCCTCACTGTAGAAAGGTGGATTTGATACAATCAGATCATAGGTTTCGTCAATTTCGTTTGCAAATTCTTCTAAAGAAGTGTGATAACAAAACAATCGGTCACCCCAAGGAGAATTTTCAAAATTCTCCACGGCTTGTTCGTATGCATTATCCTCAATCTCTACGGCATCAATAAGTTCAGCGTCACTACGTTGTGCTAATTGTAAGGCGATAATTCCAGTTCCGGTACCAATATCTAATATAGAAGTTGGATTATGTTTTATAGTTGCCCATGCACCTAACAGAACTCCATCTGTGCCAATTTTCATGGCGCATCGATCATGGTTAATTGTGAATTGCTTAAATATCATAATTCATGCAAGTGCGATAATTCAAAAAAGTTTTTAAAAATAAAATTAATTATATTACCATTTAATTATCAAGATAAACTTTGTAAATTGTTGAAGTGCCATATAACCCACTGTAATTCTTTATTTTGACCTTTTTAAATTCGGAAAGGTCTAGGTTATTATCTTCAAGAAGCTTGGCCCTATTCAAAATTTCAGGTTTGTCAATTATATCAGTATAGAAATAGGATTGACCTTTTTGCTCCAATATTTTATTGACGTATTCAATATCAACATCAGAAGAATAAAAAATATGGGTTTTTGGCATTTTCCCCATTTTATAATGGTATTCAGAAAGTACAGATTGATTTTTTACAATAAATATTTTATTGGGATGATCCTTCATAAAATTAATTAAAACCTCGTCATTGTAATAGTTAAATCTGTTATTAGGGTATAATCCAAACGAAAAATTCCATATAAAAAATGTAACAGATGTCCAGACTAACACCTTATAATCAACTTTATAAATGTAAAAGACAGATAAAAAAATTAAAAATGGCGTCATAACCAAAAATTCAACATTGCCGACGGCATAGAAGGAGAATACTAAATGTAATATCAAAATCAATAAATGTGTATTCGCAAAACTTGCATTTAAGTTCTTTCTTTTTGATAAAAGATGTTTCTCAATTAATACTTTCAATATTTTATAAAATAAAATAAGTAGTATTAGTAGTGGGATAATAAACAACACATTATATTTTATTAAAAAGATAATGTTTGGGTGGATTTGTATAAAAGTTCTAAGGCTACTGATAATAATAAAAATAAAGTTCATTAATCCGAATTCCGACCTTGCACTACCCGAAAAATAATCATGAAATATAAAATGTAATATATTATTAAGGCTTATATCCTGTTGATTATAAAAAAAGAGAATTAGCATATAAACAATAGGAACAATAATAACCGGGGCGCTATAGAAAAGGATGTTTTTAAAGTGTTTAGCATAGAGTATTATACCAATTAAAAGGCCTAGCCACCAAAAAAAATGTATTTGATGAAAGAGACAGGCAAGGCTTGCAAAAAAGCCACTTAAAAACAAATAAGTTACCTTTTTAAGCCTTAAGTGCTTTAAGAAATAATAACTTCCAAGGAGGGAAAATGTAATAGGGATAATATAAGTTTCATTTTCTGTACCATATCTTAATGAACTATGACTGAATGCAATAATAATTAGTAATATAAATATTTCTTTTTTACTAATAAAAAGATGCTCTAAAATTTTTGAGAATATTATTAAATTAAAAATGACAAACAAGGAATTGACTGCTTTAGTAAGTAAAAATAGATCAACAATCTTTGTAAAAACACTAAAGACCTTGTAAATGAAAAACTGAAACCAATTATATAATAGGTGATGAGGTTCAAATAAATTCTCACCATATTTGATATCAGCAGCATAACTGTAAGCATCTAATGAAGAATTATTTGTGGGAAAAAGCAAATAGAAAACTGCAATAAAAAACAAAAGTATATAAATGATTTTATTTGTAATTTTCAATGGTGTAATCATTTCTTTTGTATTTGGAAGACTTAGCTTTTACTTGCTTATTATCCCTATTAAGCTGGGTTATTGTTCGATAATTGATTTGATCGAAACTTCATTATTGTTCTGGTGATATAAAAAATACTATCCACTAAAAAGGAAAATTAATCTATTGTAAATTAAGTTAATATTTACATAAAAAAAGAAACTCCTAAGTTAGTAATAAAAATGAGCAATGAATTTATAATTGATGAGAGTATTTATACAAACATATCAATTAATCCTTCAGGAGTTTCAACAAAAATAGTTTTGCTTTTGCGATCAACCTTTTTTATAAAATCATCTATCATAGGAACAAGGATTTCTTTATCGCCATTTTTTATTTCAAAAAGAGGCTGTGCAGCATTGTCATTGATGGCTTCTATAATACCTATGTTTCCATGATTAGCATCTTCTACGGTAAAACCGATAACTTCATGGTAATAAAACTTGTTTCCGGTAAGTTTTGGAAGCAGTTGAAGGGGTAGATATACATCTGACTTTAGAATAGCATCAGCATCTTCTTCATTGTTCACATCTTCCAATTTAACTCTCAAAAGATCTCCTTTTTGGAAAAAACTCTTTTCAATGAAATAGGGTACAAGACTATTGTTGAAATCAATAAAAATAGCATCCATATTTTCGTAGAGTTCAGGCTCGTCAGTATCAAGTTTAATAATCACTTCGCCTTTAAAACTGTGCTTTCTAACAATTTTACCTAAATAAAAGCAGTCTTTCTTTTGCATAATCTATAAATAAAAAAACCTGACAAAATTTGTCAGGTTTAAAGATATAAAAAAGTATTTCTTACTTTTCTTCTTTCTTTTCTTCTGCATCAG
>JAGQYU010000045.1 GCA_020435885.1 Flavobacteriaceae bacterium | reverse complement strand
AAAATCAATGATTTTATTAATCATATAATGAAATATTAATTCAGTTAAACTTTTCGATAAGACTTGAAATAGTTATCGAACAAATAGACCTATGAGGTCTTGAAAGGATAAAGCTATCCTGTAAAAACTGAACTAAACTTGAGGGGGCTGGAAAGGGGATTCCAAGTATCTAGAACTAAAGATTTCTTTATGTGGATTAATTTGTTTTCTCTCTTCAATGTTAAATTGATTAATTGAGAGAATGTTATTGTTAGTAACATACAATAGCAAAGATTGGCAACACTGTTGATGAGAATGAGCTGGTATGCCCTGTTCATCAGAATCATTATGATGTTCTTCACTTTCGGTGTTATTATCAATGTAATCTTCAATTACATATTCAATGAAAGAATCACCATAAGCTTTATGATCTTGAAAATGACTAATAACTTTTGACATTTCTCTAATTGAACCACAAAAGTCCAAATCAAGACTCATTCCTTGAAAAAGGAACACTATAGACATTGATATGGAAACAAATATTTTCATAAAGATGTACAAATATACAAATAATTGGATGCAATGGTTGTGCAAAAAGGATAGGTTAATTATTTGTATGAGTTAAGATACTTTCTCTGTTTTCTTAATTTTTTTTTGAAGATTGTCTTTCAAAACTTTCATATCCTCACTTACCTTTCTTTCTATAACCCTAGCATAAATTTGAGTAGTGGCAATTTTTGTATGACCTAGTAATTTTGATACAGTTTCAATTGGGACACCATTGCTTAAAGTTATTGTTGTGGCGAATGTATGACGAGCAATATGGAAAGTAAGGTTTTTTTTGATTTTGCATAGGTCTGCTATTTCTTTTAAATATGAGTTTAACTTCTGATTTGAAATGTTAGGAAATAAGGTTTTTGTCTTTTTAGTTTTGATATGACCCTCATATTTCTGAATTAATTCTTCGGCAATTGGCAGTAATGGAATTTTTACTTTGTTATGAGTTTTTTGCCTATTAGTGATTATCCATTTACCACCATCTATCCCGAACGTAATATTATCTTCGTTGAGGTTCATTACATCAATATACGATAAGCCAGTATAGCAACTAAAAACGAATAAATCTTTAACGAGCTCCAGCCTTTCAATTTCAAATTCTTTTTCAATAATAGTTTGTAGTTCATTTTCACTTAAAAACTCGCGCTCATTTTTAATGTATGTTGGTTTGAATTTTATGAAAGGATCTTTATCTATCCACTCCATTTTATAGGCTAATGTTACCATTTTGCGAAGTCTTTGGATATGCTTCATAACTGTATTGTTTTCCATTTGCTTTTGATGGTCCTCCGGAACATAGGAACGTAAGAACTTTTCAAAATCAACCAGAAAACGGAATGTTAATTGTGATAAATAGATGTCTTGGATTTTCTTTTTGGTTAGGAATAGCTTAATATACTTTTGGGTTGTGAAATAGTTCTTTAAAGTACCGTAACTTAAAGATTCACTCATTTGAGTATTGTGATAATCTACTAATGTTAGCAAAGAGTATTCTTCGTTATCTTCTCCAAGAAACCTTGCTTTAATAGATTGAGCACAGATAAACGCTTTCTCTTTTACAAGTTCGTCATGAGCTTCATAGATTCTATTTTTAACCTGGTCTAAATATCTGTTGAGTAGTCGGGATTCTTGTTTACTTCCTCTTGCTCTTCCTTTGTTGGAATCCCATTCGGATACCACTACTTTTCTTTGCAAACTGATATTTGCACGTTTACCGTTTACTGTTATTCGAGCATAAACAGAAACTTCATTATTAATCTTACGTGAAGCACTTACCCAAAATGATAAGCTAAAGGTGGTTTGTGATTGCATAGTTGTCGTCTTTTTGTTAAACATTCATCGAGACGAAAGTCAAATCAACTATTTCAATTACAGTATTTTAAGCATCTATTCGGTTAACACTTTTTTACTTTGCCAACTGTTAACCGAATTGTTAACCGAATTAATCTATATTAATTCAATTCTTATGATAGTCTAAAAACCA
>JAGQYU010000291.1 GCA_020435885.1 Flavobacteriaceae bacterium | reverse complement strand
TGTGTAGGCAATAGCGTAACATATGGTATGGGCATTGAAGATAGGGAGCACAATGCTTATCCTGTGCAATTACAGCAATTACTGGGCGATGCCTATGAAGTAGAAAACTTTGGGCATTCGGGCGCCACCCTGTTAAAAAATGGACATAAGCCCTATTGGGAAAAACCCGAGTTTCAAAAATCTAAAGACTTTGCACCCCATATCGTGATCATCCATTTGGGGTTGAACGACCAGGGCAACAACAATTGGCCGGAGCATAAAGATGAGTTTATTGCCGATTATTTGGATATGATTTCGGTCTATAGAAATCTTCCCAGCAACCCAAAACTTTTTATTTGCCAGATGTCGCCCATCTTTTCGGGACACCATTGGTTTGAAGAAGGCATGCGCGAAAGCTTTAAGGAAATCCAAAACAAAATTGAAGCAGTAGCTGCCCAAGCTAACGTGCAACTTATCAACTTACATGAACCTTTATATCGCTATCCAGAATTACTACCAGACCATTTGCATCCAAACAAAGCGGGAGCAACTTTTATTGCCCAAAAGGTTTATAGTGCTATAAAGGGAGACTTTGGCGGATTGAAATTGCCCTTGCTCTATGGCGAAAATATGGTGTTTCAGCGTAATGAGCCCATAGTTATTTCGGGCACGGCAAATGCCAACGATGCCATTTCGGTAACCTTTCATAAAACAAACACACAAACCACAACCGATACGAATGGTGTGTGGAGTGTAACGTTTCCTCCATTAGAAGGCGGAGGGCCTTACAACCTATCGGTAACCTCTAAGTCATCTCATAAAAACATCCACATAAACAACGTTTATGTAGGCGAAGTGTGGCTGGCCTCAGGACAATCTAATATGGATTTTAAAGTGAAAGACATGCACCACGCCGCATCCGTCTTAAAAGATTCTTTAAACGACAAGGTTTTTGTGTTTTCATTAGATCCCAAAGTCTTAAAATCGGAAGTTTTTACAGAAGACGACCTGAAGCTATGCAACACAGCCAACTATTTTGAAGCTTCTGGTTGGAGCCATAAAAAGGATAGCGTCCTTGAAAATTTTTCGGCGGTAGCCTATGCCTTTGCCTATAACCTTCAAAAGGAGTTAAAAGTTCCAGTAGGCATTATCTGTAATGCTGTGGGCGGTTCGCCCACCCAGAGTTGGATTAGCAGGGAGCGTATGGAAACGGCACACCAAACAGTAGACTTGTTGAACGACACTTGGGGCAACCCAATGACGGATTCGTGGGTGGCGAAACGCAAATTTGAAAACTTTGGAATTGCCAAACAAACCACCGTTCCCGCAAGGCATCCCTACGACCCTACCTTACTTTTTGATGCCAGCGTTTTGCCTTTGTTAAACCATAACATAAAAGGGGTTATCTGGTACCAAGGCGAATCGAATGCAGAACACATAACCCTGCACAAACAATTGTTCACAATGTTGGTAAACGATTGGCGCCTGCATTGGCAAAAGCCCGAAATGCCTTTTTACTATGTGCAGCTAAGTAGTATTAACAGGGCTACGTGGGGCCAATTTAGGGATTCGCAACGGCAACTGCTTTCCATACCCCATACCGGTATGGCGGTATCGTCTGATGTTGGCCACCCAACCGACGTGCACCCAAAACAAAAATGGATTGTTGGAGAACGATTGGCTAAAATTGCATTGAATAAAACTTATGAGAAACCAATATCCTTTTCCGGACCTTTAATGGATTATGTAAATGTCCTAAATGATTCCCTGGAAATTCATTTTAAATATGGAGATGGCCTAAAAACAGTAGATGGTGCTCCCATAAAAGACATAGAGATTGCCGGCGAAGATAAAGTATTTATTAAGGCTATGACCAAAATTAATGGAAATAGAGTCATTGTTTGGTCCAAGCAGATTAAAAACCCCCGGTTTGTCCGGTATGGTTATAGCGCTTTTACAGACGGTAATCTCGTTAATAAAGACAACTTACCTGCATCAACATTTTCAAACATTATAAACTAAACTAAATGAAAACATTTTATTCTTTTTTAACTATTCTATTACTATCTGGCCATAGTTACGCTCAAAAATTTGAAAATCTGGCATTAACACCTCCCATGGGATGGAATAGCTGGAATCGATTTGAGTGCGAAGGCGTTAACGAAACCGTAATTAAAGAAATGGCCGACACCATGGTTAGTAAAGGCTTAAAAGATGCGGGCTATGAGTACATTGTTATTGATGATTGCTGGCAGATAGGACGCGATAAAAACGGGTACATTATTATTGATAAAGAAAAATTTCCTTCCGGCATTAAGGCGCTGGCTGATTATATTCATTCAAAAGGTTTGAAATTCGGTATTTATTCCGATGCCGGAACAAAAACTTGTGCTGGTCGCCCCGGAAGTAAAGGTTTTGAGCCCCAAGACGCCGAAACTTATGCCAAATGGGACGTAGATTACTTAAAGTATGATTGGTGTTTTACTGAAGGGCAAGATGCCAAACAATCTTACAAAACCATGAGGGATGCGCTCTATAAAGCAGGTAAACCCATTGTTTTTAGCATGTGCGAATGGGGTACCAACAAACCATGGGAATGGGCACAAGATGTAGCGCATCTTTACAGAACGACTTTAGACATTGATATGAAAGGTCGGTTCGATGGTGATATTTGGGGGAATCAATTGGGGTGGACAACCATACTAGACAAACAGGTAGGTTTAGAAAAATATGCCGGTCCCGGACATTGGAACGATCCGGATATGCTGGCCGTTGGCAACAACAATATGACCACAAACGAAGCAAGGGCCCATTTTAGTATGTGGTGCATGTTGGCCGCTCCTTTAATGGCCGGTAACGATTTAAGGTCTATGACCGTAAACGACCAGGATATTTTAACAAACAAAGCCTTAATTGCAGTAAACCAAGATGCCTCAGGCAAACAAGGATTTAAAATTGAAGATTTTGGACACTTTGAAATTTGGCAAAAACCGCTATCCAATGGCGATATCGCACTATGTTTTTTTAATAGAGACACCAATAACAAAAAGTATAAAATCGACTGGGAGAAAATAAGAATCAAGGATTTCTCGGGAGAATATACCGTGCAAAACCTATGGAATCACAAAACTATTTGAACCACTGAAACAACGTATTTAATTGATGTTCCTGCTCGGGATGTAGTCGTGTATAGATTACTTCAAAACAAATAACCCCAATTCATTCTGGGGTCAAACCATTTTAAAAACGTCAGTTCGAGTGATTAAATCACTCGAATTGGCAAAAATTTCATCAAAATGCACAAGGGAGTTAAATAAACAGATTAACTATGAAAGCACTACAACTATTATTAGTAACTTTTATTTTTATTTTACATTCTATTTCATATTCACAATCTAATCATACAACTGTATTAGAACATAAGTACCCTATCATTCCTACACCCCAAGAAATTAACTATGGTAATGAAGAAATAGAATTTAACCATATCAATATTCAATCTAATGAATTTGAAAACGAAGGCAGGTTTTTATTAGCGTTTTTCAAAACAAATCAACTACAAAATAACCCCAATGGCTTATTAATTGAATTGCATAAAGCGCCTATAGCTAACACCTCCAGTAATGAGGCCTACACTTTAACCATTTCAAATAAACTGGTTATTTCTGCAGCAACCTCCGAAGGCATCTTTTACGGTATCCAAACCTTAAAGCAATTATTTAGACTGCACAATGAAAAAGGCATTTTTCCTAAGGTAAAAATAACGGATTGGCCCGCATTTAAAATTCGTGGATTTATGCATGATACGGGGAGAAATTTTCAGTCGGTTGCACAGCTTAAAGAGCAAATAGAAGTACTGGCAAATTACAAATACAACGTGTTTCACTGGCATTTAACCGATAATCCCGGTTGGCGTTTAGAGAGTAAAATGTACCCCGAGTTACAATCGGAGGCTGCAACAACGAGACAAAAAGGACGGTTTTATTCCCTGGAGGATTTTAAAGACATTCTTGCATTTTGTAAATCCAGACACATTACTGTAATTCCCGAACTGGACATTCCCGGACATACCGAAGCATTCAGAAAAGCGTTTCAGATAAAAACCATGAGCGATTCCAGGGTAAAACCCATACTTATAAATCTTTTTAAAGAGCTTTTAAATTGGACCGACCCCAGGGATGTGCCTTATATCCATATTGGAACCGATGAAGTTAAGGCTAATATTGAACACGTTTCTAATGAGCTGTTACTTGATATTTTCAATTTGATTAAAAGTGACGATAGAGATGTTATTGTATGGAAACAAGGCATCCAAGTGAACGAAGACAAGACCTCAATCAATCAACTTTGGGCACAATACGAACCCAGGAAAGGGCACCGATTTATAGACTCAAGAAGTAACTATATCAATCACATTGATCCTTTTGCTGGTATGGCCCGGTTATATTTTCAACAACCTTGCCGTCAGGAACAAGGTAATGATGTAGCCCTGGGCGGTATTTTATGTGCCTGGCCAGACAATAATATTGGTCATGAGCGTGATATACTAAGGCAAAATCCCATTTACCCATCCATCGTATTTTACGCCGATGCCATTTGGAAAGGCAGAACCAAAGATTATCCCGAATATTGGGCACAATTACCACCTAAAGACACGCCCGAATTTAATGCTTTTAAAGCCTTTGAACAAAAGGTAGTTACACATAGAGATTTGTTTTTTAAGGGAAAAGAATTCCAATATATTACACAAACTGATAACTATTGGAAACTAATCGGACCCTTTGACCACCTGGGTGATTACCAAAAATCATTCCCGGTAGAAAAAAGCATACACAGCTCTTATACAATTGACAACCAATTGTTCAACTGGACAGATACTCATACTGGCGGGACAATTCATTTAAAACATTTCTTTGGTTTTCCTGCAGTTACCACTGCCAAATCAGGAACTTACTATGCTTATAGCAACATATTCTCCCCAGATGATAGAATACAAGATTTTTGGATAGGCTTTCAGGGATGGTCACGATCCGGACGCAGAGGGGGGCCAACACCAAATATTGGACAATGGCATACCACCAATCCTAAAATTTGGGTAAATAGCCAGGAAATAGCGCCTCCTATATGGAAACAACCAAATTTAAGAGCAGATACACATGAGCTTCCGTTTATTGATGAAGATTATTTTTATAGAACTCCAACGAAAATTGAACTTAAAAAAGGCTGGAATACTGTATTACTAAAAATCCCTCATGGTGAAAACTCCTGGAAATGGATGTTTACCTGTATACCTGTAAACGTTACAGAAAATGGTGTTAGAGAAGTAAGCGAATTAAAATTTAGCACTACATTTGAGAATAATTAAGACTCTTTTAAATAATGAAAAAGCTCATAATCATACTTTTAATTGCTACTTTTAAAATAGGATTAGCCCAATCTTATTCCGACCATTATTACGAAAGGAAGGCATTATTCGAAAGCGAACCAGATACTAAAAACGAAATCATCTTTTTAGGAAACAGCATTACCGAAGGCGGGCGTTGGGAAGCCCTTTTCCCTAACCATAATGTTATTAACAGAGGTATTAGTGGAGATGTAACCGATGGTATTTTAAACAGATTGGACGAAATTACATCCTCCCAGCCACAAAAAATATTCCTAATGGTGGGCACTAATGATATGGCCAGGGGCAAAAGCATAGCCTATGTTTTAAAGTATACAAAGGCTATTATTGAAATCATTCAAAAGCAATCGAAAAACACGACCATTTACCTGCAAAGCATCTTGCCTATAAACCCGAATGTAGGTCATAAATTTTCTGGGCATAAAAGCAATCATCAAAACATTATCGATGCCAATATACAGCTTAAGGAACTGGCCAAAAGCTTTACAATACAGTTTATAGACCTTCATAAAGCTATGCGCGATAAAAACAATCATTTAAAGGCAAAATACACCTACGATGGCTTGCATTTAAGTGACGCAGGTTATGTTAAGTGGAAAAAAGAAATTAACAAATACCTAAAATAAATAGAACAACTATGAGTACTGCACCAAGACCCTATGTGTTGGCAGAAACCAATTATAAAACAGTAAAAGAAGAAAACTATACGGTTGCCATCCTACCTTGGGGTGCCACCGAAGCCCATAATTACCATTTGCCCTATGCCACAGACAATATACAGGCAGAACAAGTGGCCATTGAAGCGGCCAAAATAGCTTGGGGTAATGGTGCCAAAACCGTCGTGCTACCAACCATTCCGTTTGGTGTGAATACAGGACAATTAAATGTGCCGTTGTGCATAAACATGAATCCTAGCACACAATTAATTATCTTAAAAGATATTGTAGATGTATTGGATAGGCAAAATATTCAAAAACTAGTTATTGTGAATGCTCACGGTGGAAATAATTTCAAACAGATTATCAGAGAATTGTCTGTTGAATTTCCCAATGTATTTGTATGTTCGTTAAACTGGTGGCAAATTACCAATACCAAAGCCTATTTTGACGAACCCGGAGACCATGCCGGCGAGCTGGAAACCGCTGTTATGATGCACCTCACACCAGATTTGGTATTGCCATTGAGCGATGCGGGCAATGGGGCTTCCAAAACATTTAAAGTAAAAGGTCTAAAGGAAGGATGGGTATCTGCGCAACGCCAATGGACAGCCGTAACAGAAGATACGGGCGTAGGAAACCCAAAAATGGCCACTAAGGAAAAAGGCGAAAAATTCTTCAATGCAGTAACAACACAAATCGCTTCGTTTTTTGAAGAGTTGCACCATGCTAATTTAAATGATTTGTACGAATAATTGTATACTACATGCTAAAATCACTGTGTTATATTTTTCTGTTTTTAATTTTGGGAGAATTTATAAAATACCTGTTTAATATTCCCATCGCAGGTAATATTTTTGGGATGGTACTAATTTTTTTAGCCTTGAAAACCAAACTAATTAAGTTAAGCACTGTAAAACCTGCATCAGACAAATTATTAAAATATATGGTGCTCTTTTTTGTACCCTACGGTGTTGGTTTAATGGTACATTTTGATGTATTAAAAGAACATTGGCTTTCAATTATCCTAGTTGTAATTGCTAGTACCGTAATTACTTTATATGTTACTGCGTTCACTCAGCAAAGACTTGAAAAGAAATGAGCGAATTTATTTCACAACCTGTTGTCTGGGTATTTTTAACATTAGCTGTGTATTTTTTGTCTCAACTTTTGCATATAAGGTTAAAATGGGTGCTAACTTCTCCAATACTTATTACCATTTTAATACTAATCTTGGTACTCGTTCTTTTCAATATTGAGTTTGAGGTTTACAATACTGGCGGAAAATATATTAGCTTCTTCTTAGGTCCTTCGGTAGTAGCGCTTGGGGTTTTATTTTATGAAAATTATGAAGAAATAAAAAATAATATTAAACCATTTTTAATAGCTGTTACCTTAGGAGGACTAACTAGTGTTTTTAGTGTGGTTTTTATCTTATCCTTATTACATTCACCAGACTATCTAATACGATCGTTAATTCCAAAATCTGTTACAACACCTATTGCAATTGAAATTTCTAAATCTATTTCTGGTTTACCATCTGTCACTGCAGGTGTGGTAATTACTGTTGGTATTTTTGGAAATGCTTTTGGTTTTTATATTTTGAAATTTCTTGGAATTAAAAGTAAATCGGCAATCGGATCTGCTCTAGGCACTGCCTCCCATGGTATTGGTACTGCCCGCGCGCTAGAAGAAAGTGAAATATCAGGCATCTATAGTGGTCTTGCACTCTGTGTGAACGGCTGTTTAACAGCATTGCTATTGCCGTATTTAATTACTTGGATTTCAATAATATAGAACTTGATCTTGCTGTTGATTTAAAATTGTATTTTGTATATATTTTATAATCTTTCACATTAAGTTTTAAAAAATAACGCTACTAAGTAATTAAATATAATATTAATATGTCTTACATAATACATTTTTACTATTTTTGAATATAACTTTATGTTAAAAAAATGAAACTTTCCTCAATTTTATTTTTACTATTTATTTTACTAATAATATTATCCTGTTCATCCTCATCTGATATTAATATTGAAGAAGTTGAAAATCCTGTAAGCAATTATTGTAATCTATCTTTATCAAAGTCAACAACAAGTTATATTAGTTATTTCAAAATAAATGATGGTACACTGCTAAATCATGCCTCTAACAATGTTGGTTATGAAAATAGTACTGAAAAACCCGTAATATTGGTCTCAGGAGGAACATATAAATTTAATTTTGGTATTGGAGAACCAGCACTGGGAAAGAATAAAATAGTTCATATTTGGATTGATAAAAACCAAGATGGAGATTTCTATGATTTTGAAGAACTTGTCTTTAGTTGGAATGGGCAAAATACTAGTACCGACCTTCAATTTTCCAACAAAACTATTGGTGCAATTTCTCAATTAGGATTTACAACTATGAGAATTGCAATGCGATCCTCTGACAGTTCTATCTCATCAATATCCCCCTGTGGCAACTTTAACGATGGGGAAATTGAAGATTATGCTGTTAAGATTGAGTTGGCTCCTGAATCCTTAAGCATTTTAATTCCAGAAGTTACGCATGATTTGTTTGTAGGAAGTGGCACTACTTATGATACCGATGGTATTCCACACACCTTCAGAATACCTTCATTAGTGACAACAAAAGAGGGTACATTGTTAGCTATAGGCGATGGTAGGTTGAATAGTAATGCTGATGTACCAAACAGAATAGATTTTTATATAAAACGAAGTACTGACAATGGTTCAACATGGGGTGAAAGTATTATTATAAGAAACACTAAATATGGTGGAGATGCATGTACAGTGGTTGATAAAACAACGGGGAGAATATTTATTTTTTATGCCTATTCCCAATACAAAAATATTTTTGAATCAGATGGAGATCCCAATAGTGAAAATTGCTTGAGGTCCCATTATATATATAGTGATGATGATGGATTGACATGGTCTTATCCAATTGATTTAACGGCTGATTTATATAAACCAGGGGATAATTCTTATTGGGCATCAGGAGGAACAGGTA